>JBGSZB010000030.1:0-14260 GCA_041750555.1 Candidatus Dojkabacteria bacterium
CAATTTCTATTGATCAAAAAAGTTCAGGACATAATCCACGTTCTACTGTAGGAACAGTAACTGAAGTATATGACTATTTAAGATTACTTTATGCAAGAATAGGACATCCAAGAAGTCCCATAACTGGTAGAAGATTAGAAAAACAAACAGTATCTCAAATAGTAGATAGTATTTTAAAATTTAACACTACATTTAAAAGTGAAGATGTAAAAATATTAATACTTTCTCCATTAATTAAAAATAGGAAAGGAACTTATGAAGAGCTATTTAATAGATTACTATCACAAGGATATGTAAGAGTAAGAATAGATAATAAAATATATTCATTAGAAGAAGATATAAAGTTAGATAAATTTGTTAAACATAATATTGAGTTAGTAGTAGATAGATTAGTAATAAAGAAAGGGGATATTAATGAAGAATATATTAAAAGACTAACAGATAGTATTGAACAATCCTTAAATATGGGAAGTGGTGAAGTATTAATAAATATTGTAGATATATTAGATTTAAAAAAAGAAAACAAGGTTGATCCTAATTTAAAAATTAATGATGTTGGTGATATCTTCTATAGTGAAAAATTAGTAGATCCTGAAAGTGGAGAATCATTTAATGAAGTAGAACCTCATTCATTCTCATTTAATTCCCCATTTGGAGCTTGTTCTGTATGTAGTGGTTTGGGAAGCATTAAAGAGATAGATGAAAGTAATGTATTTAATCCAAGATTAACAGTAAGTGAAGGTGGAATATATCCATGGGCTAGATTAGTAGAAAATACTGACTCAATGACATATAAACTAGTAGAAGCAGTTGCAAAAGAAGAAGGATTTTCCCTTAGAGTTCCAATTGGAGATTTAATGGAGGAACATAAACATTTACTACTTTATGGAAAAAAGAATAAAAAATATACAGTAATTTATGAAAGTAATGGTGCTCCTAAAGCTTGGAGTATGGAATTTGAAGGAGTTATCCCTAACCTATTAAGAAGATATAAGGAAACTGATTCTGAATATATTAGATCAGAAATAGAACAATATATGATAGAAAAATCTTGTCCTGAATGTATGGGATTTAGATTAAAAAAAGATATAATGGCTGTTACCATTAGAGGTAAAAATATTGTAGATATCTCTAATATGCCAATATCAATGTGTTATGACTGGATAAATAGATTATCTAGTAACCAAGTAGATAATATTGAATTTAAAAGTATAGCTAATACTCTATTTAACTTTAAAGAGATAGAGTCAAGTGAAGATGAATTAAGTGAAAATGAACATTTAATAGCTAAACAGATATTTAAAGAGATATTAATGAGATTAAATTTTTTAATATCAGTTGGATTAGACTATTTAACATTAAGTAGAAGTGCAAGAACACTTTCAGGTGGAGAATCTCAAAGAATTAGATTAGCTAGTCAAATAGGTACAGGATTAACTGGAGTATTGTATGTTTTAGATGAACCATCTATTGGATTACATCAAAGAGATAATGAAAGATTAATTAAAACATTAGAGAATTTAAGAGATTTAGGTAACAGTGTAATAGTTGTAGAACATGATGAAGACACTATTATTAAAGCAGATCATATTATTGATATTGGACCGGGAGCCGGAGAACATGGAGGATATGTTGTTGCACAAGGTAAGTTAGATGATATTAAAAAAGAAAAAAATAGTATTACGGGTAAATATTTAAATAAAGATATTCAAATAACTAGAGAAGGTATTGATAAAGAAGTTTCTCAAATTAATGGAATAGATGTATATAATGGGAATAATAAAAATGGATATAAGGGTAAATTAATCTTTAGCGGTGTTAAACATCATAATTTAAAAAATATTGATTTAGAATTACCACTAGGTAAATTTATATGTGTTACAGGAGTATCAGGAAGTGGTAAATCATCATTAATTAATGATGTAGTGTATAAAAAGTTATCTAAAGAATTTTACAACTCTAAAGATAATCCTGGAGAATTTAGTGAAATGAGAGGTATTGAAAACCTAGATAAAGTAATTAATATTGATCAATCTCCAATAGGTAGAACACCAAGATCAAACCCTGCTACATATACAGGTATCTTTAATGTAATTAGAGAAGTTTTTGCACAAACTAAAGAATCTAAATTAAGAGGATACAAACTTGGTAGATTTAGTTTTAATGTTAAAGGAGGTAGATGTGAAAAATGTGAAGGAGCAGGAGTTATTAGAATATCAATGCAATTTTTACCAGATGTTTATGTTACTTGTGAAGAGTGTCATGGTAAACGTTACAACAGAGAAACTCTTCAAATTGATTACAAAGGTAAAAACATATCTGAAGTTTTAAATATGACTGTAGAAGAGGGTGTAGAATTTTTTAAAAGTATTAATACTATTAGTACTAAATTACAAACTCTATTAGATGTTGGTTTAGGTTACATTAAATTAGGTCAAGGAGCTACAACTCTATCAGGTGGTGAATCTCAAAGAGTTAAATTAGCTAGTGAATTATCTAAACGTTCTACTGGTAAAACTATGTATATCTTAGATGAACCAACTACAGGTCTTCATTTTGAAGATGTTAGAAAACTTTTAATTGTTCTACATAGTTTAGTTAACAAAGGTAATACAGTATTAGTAATTGAACATAACTTAGATTTAATTAAAACTGCTGATTGGATAATTGACTTAGGTCCAGAGGGTGGTGATAAGGGTGGTTATGTTATTGCATTAGGTAGTGTTAAAGATATTATTAATACTCCTGAAAGTTATACGGGGCAATGGCTTAAAACTGTTATCTAGTAAACCCTATAGCTTTTAAAATCTCCAATTATATAGTATAATCTGCCCAAATATAGATTATTATAGGTTATGTTTTTAGATAGTATTGTACACGATTTAGTAGTAAGTATAGATATCGGAGTTGATGTTTCTGATACATATAAGTATATCTTGCTTCTATACCTAGGTTTTATCATTTCAGTAATAGTCGTAAATATAATATCACTGATGGTAAACGCTTTTCTTAAGTATAGATTAAATAGGTTAATTAAAAGATATTGAATATATTAAAAATAATTAAAAAACGATTTGTATATATTCTTCTTTCTATATTTAGTATCTTTCTAACTGGATTTATATTTTTAAGTAGTTTTGAACTTTTCTTTGATAAAGATATATCATTTTTAGATTCATTTAACGAATCAGAAGTTTCAAATATATTAAACTATGTAGTAAATCAATCAATTGATAAACAATACTATTTTTCAATAGACAATTTTGCAAATAAAAGAAAGCTTGAGTTTATAGAGATGCCATCTATTTCAAAAAAACTTGAGATTTCCAGAGCAATAAGTAACGATAACACATGGTATGTTAAAGGTAATAAAGCTAATTATTTTTTTGTAATTCAAAAAGATAAAAGCTCATCATTAGTTTTTTATATGCCTGAATCATGGAGAACAATAGGTGGTGCTTCAAAATTAAAAGCTGGAGATTTAATATACATTACAACTGATGATGAGTGGAGTTACATCTTTAGAATAGAGAATGTAGAACAACTTTCTAATGATGAAAGATTTGCAAGTGATCCATATGAAGAAACTTCATTACAAATAATAATATATAAAGAAGATTCATTTGGATATAGTTTAATTCAAGCTAAATTAATTAATTCAAGAGGAACAGAATGAACATAGAAACATATATAACATTAAGAGATATTGCAGTAATAATAGCTAATTTGATGCTGTTAAAATACTTTATATTCTTAATAGCTGCTAGTTTTTATCCTATACAAGAGACTCTAAGACAGATAAGTATTGTTAAAAATAATAGATTTAATTATCACCCTAAAGTGTCTGTCATAATTCCTGCTTGGAATGAAGAAGTTGGTGTATTAAAAACAGTTAAAACAGCAATAGATAATACTTATGATAATGTAGAGATACTAATTATAAATGATGGATCAACTGATAAAACGTCTAGTATTGTTAATGATTTTATAAATAAGAACTGTAGAAAAGATTTAAGAGTTAGACGTTTAAGAAAGAATGATATTAAGTATATTAAGTTTATTGATAATAAAGTTAATGGAGGTAAAGGAAAAGCGTTAAATGATGGTATTTTAAATTCTACAGGAGAAATTATTCTAACAGTAGATGCTGATTCAATACTAGATAGAGATGCAATAAAAAATCTTGTTAAATACTTTGCTGACGATACAATAGATGGTGTTGTAGGCAATGTAAAGGTTGGTAATGATAAAACTATAATTGGTTTAATGCAAAAGTTAGAATATAGATTTGGCTTTTATTTTAAAAGAGCTCACTCTGTTTTAGGAGCTGAATATATCTTTGGTGGAGCATGTGCATCTTTTAGAAGAAATGTTTTTGATGATATTGGATTGTATGATACGGAAAATAAAACAGAAGATATAGAGATGACTATGAGATTTAGATATGCAGGATATGTATGTACATATGCTGAAGATGTTATCTGTTTTACAGAGGGAGCTTCATCAATTAAAGGTCTATCTAGTCAGAGATTAAGATGGAAAAAAGGTAGAATGGATACATTTATAAAGTATAGAAATTTATTTTTTTCTTTAAAAAAGAGACATAATAAACCATTATCATTTTTTATACTTCCTCTAGCTGTAGTTTCTGAAATTCAACTGTTTTTTGAACCTATCTTTTTATCGCTTTTAATTGGTTACAGCTTTATATCATTAGACTTCATATCATTAGCATTTGGAATATTATTTCTTTTTGTAGTTTATTTAGTTAATGCAATATTTAATAACAAAAATATTGATTTAAAATTAATTTTGATATTTCCATCAACTTGGTTATTATTTTATTTCTTAGTATGGATAGAGTTTCTATCTCTTGTGCGAAGTGTAATATTGTTAGTTAGAGGACAAAATATTAGCTGGCAGAAATGGGAAAGAACCGGTATAAATATATGAAAAATTGGATGCTAATACTATATTCTATAATCTTTGTAGGTTTAGTTATGTTTGGATTTAGTCTAATTATACAAACACAAACATCACTAACAATTCCTGATTTAATAGATTCACTTTTTAAGAATGATGATGAGTATATTGATGTTTCAAAATGTTCTAGTCGTGAATCACTACTTTTGAAAGATGACTTTAGTGATTATCATTTAAGTAAATTAAAGGAGTATGAAAGTATATGTAGTTCATATGTAACTGACACTTTAATGATTTTTATGGATATGCCTAAAGATTTGATTTTAGCTGATACTAAAGCTTTGGATTTATCAAATACTTTAAAAGAATTTCATGAGTCAGGTATAAATCCATTAGTAATTGTTGAACCTGTAACTGAGTGGGGATTAATTGATTTTGAAGAGTTTGATACTGGATTTTATGACTTATGGATTAGTTCTTTTTTTGAGAAACTTAAATCTTATGGAGTAACTGATGAAATGATAGGTACATGGGTACCTTTTCCAGAAGCAAATCTTCCTTATTGGAATAGATCAAATGCAACACCATCTCAATTTGGTTCAGTAGTTAATAGATACCTTAGAATACTTAAATCATACTTCCCTGAAGCTAAAGGAAGTGTTCTTTTAAACTCAGCAACTTATGAAAGTACAGATTTTGATTGGGAGAATGGTGAATATATTAGTTTAGTTCCATATGTTGAAACACTAGATAAAACTTTAATTGCAAGTTTTGGAATTCAAGGCTTTCCTTGGGTAAATGATTCTACAGCTAAAATTAGAAGAGAACTATTTGATGCTAATGAGTTTATTAATCCTACAATTACAATTGAAGCTGCTAAAACTTTAGGAGTTTCTGATGTGTGGATTAATACAGGAACCTTTAGTTCTAAATATACCCTAGATCCAAAAAGTGTAGTATTTATTGATGATTCTACAAGAAGAGAGATATTAGAAGATATTTTAAAACAAGGTGAAGCTATTAAGTCAGCAGGATTTAATGTAAGTATTAATCTATTCTCACAAGATAAATCTAATTCAGAGGAAGCTACTAATTGGTCTTACTGGGGTAGTTATGTAAATAATGAAGATCCTAATATTTATGTTTTTAAAACTTTTGTAAAGTTATTAGAAGAGAAGGGTATTAATTTATGGTTATTTGATACTTCTAAAGAAACAGTTTATGAACCAGATAGATTGTTAAGGTAGGTTTATTATTGTTCTTTAGATAATAAAGCCATCTTAGCATTCATTTGTTCCCTACTTATTAATCCCTGATGTTTTAGTATCTTAAGTAAAATAACATATGTTTTTTGCCCCATTATATGTGTTCTCGAAATAAAACAGCAAGGTGTTAATCTAATAACATCATTTACTAAAACTTCAATTTGATAGTATTGACTATGCCAACATATTGAATGTATTAACCTAGTAATTAACTGAGGATTAAGATTGTCTGGTATATCATTTCTCAAGATGGATTCAAGATTTTCTTTAGTTTCTAAAGTACTCATACATATTTTTAAACGAGTTAGTTTAACAATGCATTATTGTTATGTAAATATATTAATAAATATTATCTATTGAATTTATTAATATCTAGAAATATACTCCAGTAGTTAATATTAAATATATGGGAGATGGAGATGGTTTTTTTAAACAACATAATTTTGAAGTGGAACATGGCCCAGATTCTTTCAAAGCGATTTCTGAACTAATTAGGAATGAGCATATCCCGCTAATTTATAGAACTACAACTTATATAGGATTAATGAATATAGCAAAAGCTTTAGGTGATGAGGGTTTACTTGCTCTTCTTAACGGACTAACACCATATTTATTTAAAAACGAGTCATAGTTTTAGTGATATAATTCAAGGCTTAATTAGTGATTGTTGAATAGGATAAAACTAATTAAAACGTTACCTCATTTACACCCCATATATTTAAATAATGGGGATATTTTAATATCTAGTGAATATCTATCTCTATACACTTATGAATATATATTAAGTAGCCAATTAATATTAAAAAGTAATATTAAATTTAGAGAGATTTTAAATATATTAAATACTTTTAAATTTAATAGAGTTGAGAAGGTAACTGAATTAGGTGAATACTCGTTAAAAGGCGATATATTAATATTTTTCGCATTAGGATATACAAATCCTTTAAGACTGGAATTCTTTGGTAATGACTTAGAAAACATATATTTAATAGATTCATTAAGTTACAGAAACATTAAAGAATTAAATTACATAGTTTTAGGGGAAAACATTAAAGAAGATAAGAATGCTATTAAATTAATAGATAACACATCTTTAAATGATAAAGATACTATAGAGAGTGATAATATATTAAAAAAAGTAATATTTACTAACTCGTTAAGGTTAATTAATAACTTACCAATTAATTCTCAAGATTCATTAAATTCATTAGATAAATCAAAAGATATTAATAATCCCTTTGAAATACTTAATGATGATTATGAATTTCCACAACTATTTTATTCTAGAATTGATTTATTAAAAAAAGAGATAACAAGATTAGAAAACATTGGGTTTAATATATTTATACAAAGTAATAATAGTGAATTAAGTAATGAGTTAGATAAAAAATACTTTAATTTAGAATATATAGCCTCAAACTTTAGTGAATTTAAAATATTAAACAATATTAAGTTAGCTGCAGGATTAATATCTAATAGTAAAAGAATAGCAATATTTACAGATAGAGAGCTATTTGGAACAATATTTTTAAGTAGAGTTGAAAAAACTAAAAGCTATACATCTAATATCCAAAGATTACTTAAACAGTTTGAAGGTAATATTGAAATTGGTAACTATGTAGTACATGAAGATTATGGAGTTGGGATATATAACGGGTTAACTCAAGAAAAAATCCATGACGAAATGATGGAGTATTTACATATTAAATATGATAAAAATGATGAACTATTTGTCCCTATTAATCAAATTGAAAAGATTACTAAATATCTAGGTAACGATATACCAAAAATTACAAGACTTGGTAAGAAATCTTGGGAGAATATTAAAGAAAAGATTAAAAAATCTACTAGACTTTTAGCTCGTGAATTAATAGAACATTATGCTAAAAGATCACTATCTAAAGCTAGGTCAATTAAGAGTGGGGATTCTAAATCATATATAGAATTTGTTAAAGAATTTAAATTTAAGGAAACTAATGATCAATTAAGAGCAATTAATGAAATAATTAACGATTTAGAGAAAGAGATACCAATGGATAGATTGTTAGTAGGAGATGTAGGATTTGGTAAAACAGAGGTATTTATGAGAGCAAGTTTTAAAATTGTAGAGAATGGTGGTCAAGTTGCAATACTTTCTCCAACAACTGTTTTAACTAGTCAACATTATGATGTTTTTAGAAAAAGATTTAAAAATTATCCAATAAATATAGCTTTTGTTTCAAGATTTAATACACCTTTAGAAAACTCTAAAATTATTAAAGATGTTAATGAAGGTAAAATTGATATTTTAATAGGTACACATAGAATATTAAGTGATGATATTAAATTTAAAAACTTACAACTTCTTGTAGTTGATGAAGAACAAAGATTTGGTGTTAAACAAAAAGAAAAAATTAAAAAGATAAATTACGGTATACATGTATTAAGTGTTAGTGCTACTCCAATTCCTAGAACATTAGGAATGTCATTATCTAGTATTCAAGATTTATCAGTTATTGTTGAAGCACCTCTTAATAGAAAAGCAATAACTACTGAAATTATTAAAGATAATTGGCAAAAGGTAAGTGATGCAATTACTTTTGAAATTAAAAGAGGAGGACAAATATATTTTTTACATAATGAGATTTCTACTCAAAAGATTATTGAAGAGAGATTAAAAACATTAATTCCAGGTATAAGAATTGCTGTAATTCATGGAAGAATGAATGTAGATCAGATAGATAGATTAATGCATGAATTTTATAGTGGTAATTTCGATTGTTTACTATCAACTACAATTATTGAAAATGGTTTAGATCTCCCAAATGTTAATACCATAATTATTAATAACGCACATAAGTTTGGTTTATCACAACTTTATCAGTTAAGAGGTAGAGTAGGTAGAAGTGATAGAAATGCATTCTGTTATTTAATGTATAAAGGTAAAGATTTAAATGAATATATTAATCAAACCACTATTTACAATGGAGAATACAAGGATAGTAATGTAACAGCAAATAACTTAGTTAAAAAAGAAACTACTAAAACATATTTAGAAAGATTAAAAGCCTTAGTTGATAATCAAGATTTAGGTAGTGGTTTTAAAATATCTAGTAGAGATTTAGAAATTAGAGGTGCAGGAAGTATTTTAGGGGAGCAACAAAGTGGCCATATATCAACTATAGGTTATGCGCTATATGTAGAGATACTAGCTAATGAAATAGAAAGGCTAAAGAGCTTAGCTACAGTTCAGTAAGGCTTGAAATAAGAAGCTCTAGTCTATCTTGTTTTTCATAGTCAAGGTAAACAGACTGAAGTGAGTTTAAATATGACAATAGTTCATTAATATCTAATCCACATCTTTTTGCTTTAACAAAGATTTCTACCCTAGCTTGATTAAAAGTTTTATTATCCACATATTTCTTTTTTAAATAATCATTAATTAATGTAATGATATCTTGAGGTATAGTAACTTCTATAAATTTGTCCATAAAATAATATTAAGCTTCTACATGTATAGGTCTATTAATAAAATCTAGTAAGCTTTGGATTTTATCTAAATGTTCTGGATAAAAATCTTTTAATCTATTTAAAACATCAATAGCCTCATATAAAGGAATATCAACTGTCAGAATATTTTGTATAAAATTATCAGCTAAATAATTTGTATTATCATTTACTATTGAATGTTGCAAAAATTGATAGAAATAGAAATGTATTAAACCAAAGTTTTTAGTAGATACCAATTCTACTAAAGAGCTAAACTCACCTAAAGAATAATTATCTGTTAGTAAATCTAAAATCTGATCATTTGATAAGTGAAGAGTGGATCTTGCATTTGAAAATATCGTTTGCATTTTATTAAACCTGTGATCAAGGGGTAGTGTTTTAAAAAGTTCAATATTCCCTATATGAGAAGCAAGAAAATTTAGTAGTTCTCTATTTAAATCTATTTCTAAAGAAGTATTTGACATATATCTAACTTAATAAATATTTATCATACTAACACCACTAACTTAATTTACACAATACGTTAATATAATTGGTATAATCCTTTAAAATTAATTAAATATTATGAAATTGTCTTTAGGAATTGTAGGATTACCAAATGTAGGTAAATCAACACTATTTAATGCATTAACAAGTCAAAGTGTACCTGCAGAGAACTATCCATTTTGTACAATAGATCCAAATGTAGGAATAGTTTCAGTAAAAGATGAGAGAGTAAATAAAATAGCAGAGATATCTAAACCTATTAAGATAATACCTGCAGTAGTAGAATTTGTAGATATAGCAGGATTAGTTAAAGGAGCTGCAAGTGGAGCGGGATTAGGTAATAAATTTTTAGCAAACATTAGAGAAGTAAATGCAATAGTTCATGTAGTTAGAAATTTTAAAAATTCAGATATATTACACGTTGAAGAAAATATTGATCCATTAAGAGACATTGAGTTAATTAATACTGAATTAATACTTAAAGATATTGAAACTGTTGAAAATAGGATTAAAGCTATAGGATCAAAAGCCCGTTTTGATGATAAATTAACTAAAACAATTGAATTACTTAATGAACTTCTAGACTATTTAAAAAGTGGTAAATTAGCAATAGATTTTGAATTTAAAAATAATTCCTTAACACTTGAAGATACTAATCTCATAAGAATGGAGTTATCACTATTAACAGATAAACCTGTAATATTTTTAATAAATGCAAGTGATGAAGATAAGTCTTTAGAAAATACATTAATAACTACATATACAAGTAGTAGCGTAATATTTATTGATGTTAAGTTAGAATACGATTTAGCTTTAATGGAGCCACTTGAGCGAGATATATTTATGAAAGAATTTGGTTTAACTGAATCTGGATTAGATAGATTAACAAGACTTGCATATAAAACATTAGGGTTAATATCATTTTTTACAGAGGGTAAGGATGAAGTTAGAGCTTGGACAATTAGATTAGGTGATAATGCAGTTACTGCTGCTAGTGCAATTCACACTGATATTTCTAAAAACTTTATTGTAGCTGAAGTATGTAGCTATTTAGACTTTATAGAATCCCTTGGGTGGTTAAATGCAAAAAACATTGGTAAGGTTAGATTAGAGAGTAAGAGCTATATAATGAGGGATGGAGATATAGTTTACTTTAAACATGGAGGTTAATTATTGTAAGAGAGGGGGTAACTATTAGGATAAGATATAACATTAGAAATTGGAGTTAAGCCTATACTCTTTCTAATATACTTTAAATTAATAACCTCCTCATTTAAATATTTATCCCTTAGAGTTAACTTAAATAAATTATCCCCTAAGGTTAAATCAATTCTAAAATTAAAGGCTCCATCTGTTGTTGTCGTAAACTCTAAATCATTTAAAAATACTTTAACATTTTCTTCAGTAGTACCTGCAATATTTAAAAAACTATCTGTAGTTTTAAAATTATCTCTAGGAGTTAAACTTAATAACTTAGGAAAGGTAAAATCGGTAAAATAATCGGAATAGAGTTCAAAGTTTTTAAGCATTTCAATAAAACTAGAATAATCTTCACCATTAAATAACTCTCTATCACTTTTATATACACTTAATTGATTAGAGATATTAGATATTTGATATCCTGTTTCTACAATTGTTGAATCATATTTAATGTTACCTTTAACTACATAAATAGTATTCTCTTCGATAATTGTTATAGAATCAGCTTTTAAAGTTACAATTGTGTTTAAAAACTTAATATTAATATCAGTAAATGATAGAAAGAGAGTTGTATCTAGTGTTAAGTTTAAATAATTAGATTCATATTTTCCTGAAATTGAATTAATACTTAAAGATTTAAAGTTTAAGTTTTCTAATATAATAGCTTTACCTAGAGCTTCGAATCCCCCACTTAAATTTACATAACCTGTGTCAGGTTCACTTGAGTAATTTTTATATGCACTAATTTTAGTATCAAGAGATACTCTTTGTGATATTTCAGTTAATGAAGTGTTGTATCCTAAAACTATTAAAAGGTTACCTCCAATTAATAGAATAAAAAAGAAAACAATTAAAAATGTAGTTAAATATTTCATAACGAAATTAAAGAATAGTATAGACAGTTTATCAAAAATACCAAATAGTAAAAGTTAAACACAATATTATTGATAGAAAATGGTTAATAATGTAATATCAGTGCATATATTTAATCAAATTCATATGGCTAATATCAAAAGCAAACCATTTAAATACATGCCTAATCTTATTCATTTATTAGATGCATTTACTGAAGAGGAAGGTGTAATTAATACAATTGTTGAAATTAATTCACATACATTAAATAAATATGAATTAATTACAGAAACTGGACATTTAAAATTAGATAGAGTTGGATATTCATCTCTAAGTTATCCATTTGTATATGGAGCTATTCCAAAAACTTGGGATAAAGATTCAGATCCATTAGATGTTGTAGTATTAAATGTAACTGAACCATTAATTCCAGGAAGTGTTTGTGAAGTAAGAGTAATTGGTATTATGAAATTTATTGATGGTGGTGAAGTTGATGATAAAGTTATTGCTGTATTAAATGATGATAAAAGAGTTTCTCATATTAAATCCCTTGATGATTTAGGAGAATACTTTAAAACAGAAACAACATATTATTGGGAACACTATAAAGATTTAAAAAAACCAGGAACTGGAAGGGTAGAGGGATATTTTGATACAGAAGAAGCAATTAAAGTTATACAAGAGTGTGTAGAGAGATATAACAGTGAATATTTACCTAAATTTGATGATCAATGCGATTGTTGCAGGGATTGTGATTGTTCAAAGTAATACCTAAATTTAAATAAACCTCAATGATTAAAAAGTTATTATTAATACTTTTAAGTTTACCCTTAATACTAATAGTAGTTCCTCAATTTAGTATTTTAGGAGAAAGAGTTGAGTATGTAGATTCATACTTTAAAGAACAAAACGTATCAATATCTAACTTTAAAAAGGGATATGGAATATATGAATCTTATCTTGTAAATGTAGAATATATTTCTAGCAATGAGGGTGATTTAAATGATATTGAATTTAATTTATTAAGTAATGTTATACAAAATAGAATCAATATTTCAGAATTAATTGATATTAAATTTAAATCTAACTTTGAAAATAATAAATATATATTTGAGTTTGAATTCCCTAATTATTACGAAAACCCCTCAACATATGTAGATTGGTTACTTGCAGATGGTGTAATTGATTTTTCAACTGCAGAAGAAACAAGTATTGCTCTAGATTTAAATGACTACGATATAGAAGGAGAGTTAGTAATTGATTACTTACCTCAAGCTGGAAGTAACTTAGTTATGGATTTTAATAGTGATTTAGAAGTAACACTAAATAGTGCTTTTGCAACTAATCAAAACTCATTATTTTATATGAGTATTGATAATCAAGTTTCTTACTTTATTACTGCATTTGATCAATATGTTGAAACTAAGCCAACAACTGTTAGAGCTTTTCCTGCAGTTTCGTCAATTACTACACTACAACAATTAAATGATTATTTAAGAATAACTAAAAGTTATTTTGCAACTACATCAATTAATTTAAGTGATTACAGTAAAACAATATCAGTTCAAACATTAAGTCCACTAACTAAAAATGTTTCATTAAGCTTTATTGCTATATCTTTTATTGTAATAGCGTTTGTACCTATTCTTTTGCAAGTTATATTAAACAAAGAAAAAGTATTAACCCTATTTAAAGAGAGTAAAAGATCTTTTGCAAAATACTTACTTAAAAGAATAATATTAATTTCACTATTTAATTTAAGTCTATTATTCTTACTTAAGTTTTCAGGAGCAGTAATATCTATATATTTATTACTAGGATATTTAATTTCAATCTTTATTTTTGAATATTTAATACTAAATATAGGTGTTTTAAAAAAGAATATTAATATTTATTTAATAACTTTCTTTATATTAATTTTGCTTATACTTAAATTTACATACTTAAGTTATGAAATAAGTAATATATTAGCAGTTATACAATTCTCTATAATCTCATTATGGTTAGTAAATCAATATCACTCTAATTTTAAATTTTTAAAACTT
>JBGSZB010000031.1:0-16664 GCA_041750555.1 Candidatus Dojkabacteria bacterium
ACAATCACTATTCTTTTCTGCAACTATGTCTTTAAAGATAGAGAATATTATGAAATTAATATTAAAACCTGATTTTGTAAAGATATCAGTTGTTACTGGAGAAACTGCTAAGAATGTTGATCAGGATATTATTAAAGTTGATTCTAAGGTAGATAAGAATAATAAACTTAAAGAGATGTTAGTTAAACCTGAGTTCTCTAGAGTATTAATATTTGTATCAACTAAAAGAGGTGTTGATGCATTAGATAAGTTTCTTTATGACAATGGTTTTAAAGTAGGATCAATTCATGGTGATAAAAGACAAAGAGATAGAGAAAGATCAATTATGGCTTTTAAAAAAGGTATGATTACTATTCTTGTTGCAACTGATGTTGCTGCACGTGGTTTAGATATTTCTAATGTAAGCCATGTAATTAATTATGATGAACCACCAACTTATCAAGACTACATTCATAGAATAGGAAGAACAGGTAGAGCTGATAAAAAAGGTGTTGCTCTAACTTTTATTGAGAAGAAAGAGATTAAACCATTAATTAGGATGAGAAGGTATTAACTTTCAGTGGGATTTGTAAAACATTTATACATATTCTTAATATTTGGAAATATATCTGTTACGTAAAGCATTATTGTATCTTCATATCTTACAACTTTAACATTATTTGTACCTACACCATCAAATCTATTTCTGATACTAGCAGGTAATTTTTTCCCTATCCAAAAAGATAAAATTATTTGATAAATATCTTCTAATTTATTTTGAAAAGATCTACCTTTAAATGTTGCAAATAAAAGATCTCCAAGGTTTTCGGTATCATAAATGGTATTCCCGTCTTGTGAAACATCAGATAGTTTTGGACCAGGGATGTAAGAAGATGAGAGTCTATCATTGTGTCCATCTACTCTATAATGAGGACTAAATCTGACCTTAATTTTGTATTCGTTCCCTTCATCATCAGTTATCTCAGTTAGATGAATTACTTGATATTCATAATCTGTAAGACTATTTATTATTTGTATATACCAGTCAAGGGCATCATCTCTTAATCTTCTATACTTCTTAATTACAAATTCCTCATCATTATCAAGATGTACCGTTGAGTCTGGTCCAATACCAATTTGTTGTAATTGATCTAAAGCTTCCATTGAGCAGTATTATACTACTCATAGTGCTTATTCTTACCTAAATCCCTATACTTTTTATTCTGTTCTAAACTATTAGACCCTATTGGGAATTTCTTTTCTAATTTAGGTAACTTTTTATAGAAGTATTCCTCAATATCTATACCACTTTTATCTGCTAATCTAATTAAGTAAAATAGGACATCTACAAATTCAAAACCAACTTCTTCCTTTTTATCGCTATCCCATTCCTTGAATTCTTTATCCCATTGATAATTTTCAGCTAATTCACCCAATTCAATTAGTATTGCACTAATTAATGCATTAGGATTAGCATTTTGCCAATTTCTTTTTTCGCAAAACTGAATAACTTCTTCTGAAATTTCTTTAAAAGATTTAGACATAATATATTAGATTAAAATATATTAAGAATATTATCTTAGGTATACCAAAATTTTTACTAAATTAGGAAATGTATCTAAGATATTTTTCATAAATGTTTCCAAACAAGTCAGTAATATAAAATAATATTTCTCCATCATTAGGCATTCTAACTTTAATATTAATTCCTCCAGGTAAGGTATGACCTCCTGATATTTTTAGAGGTAATAATGAGGCCAGTTTTTCTGAGAGTACTAAAAAATATATGTCAAACAATTGATTTAATAATAAAGTATTAGTAGAAAGGGATTCTCTAAAATTAGTTAATCTTTTAGCTTCATCTTCATCTAGTCCATCAACATTAAATTCTTCATACGTAAAAGAAAATGCACTAAGCTTTGGACCTTTAATGTAAGGGGCTTGAAGTACACAATTATCATCATCAGCAATTTCCGTATGTGGTACAACAGAGAATTTAACATTTACAACTTTTCCTTCAATTAATAGTTGTCCAATTTCAATAAAATTAGGATTTGAAAGACTAGTGGTTAAATCAGCATACCAAGAAACTATATCTAAGTACTTAATGCCGTCGTAAACTTTTAATACTACTGGGCCTTCATCACTTTCCACTAAAAAAACTTTAGAATCATTACCTGATCCTATCTTATGTTTAAAAAAAGAACCATTATCCATAATTTTATTGCCGGTCAGGGACTCGAACCCCAATAAACGGTTCCAGAAACCGTTGTCCTACCATTAGACGAACCGGCATTTATGCAATACCATAAATAATGACAGCAAGCATTAAAACAACTGAAAAGTATTCTAATACTACACTTCTACTTAAAGTATTCATTAATTTATGGTGAATTATAGCAGTTGAGATATAAAAAACTAAAATTAGAAGACCTGATATCTGTAATGGATTAAAATTTGAATTTAATATTAAGCCATAAAATATTATCCCAAGTAAAACTGAAGTAATAATTGAATATACTGCACTTTTTTTAAAATATTGTTTAATTCTCCAAAGCATTAAAGAGATAATAGAAAATGAAGTAACACTTAAGGCAATAGAAATTAATATTGGATTAAATAGGGAACCTCTATAAAAATTAACTAAAGTATTTGATACTAAAAAGAAAATTAATAATTTAATAACATCATAAATATAATGAGTTTTATCTTCTTCTTCAGTTTTTTTACTTAAAAATAATTTAGTATTTAATATAAGTAAAAAGAAAGAAGTAAAAGTTATAAGTAATACAATTAATAATAAGCTCTCATTTAAATTGTAATAAGAAAATCCTACAATACTTAAAAATAAAAAGATTGGAAGTAATAACTTATGAAACCCCTCTGCTAATTCATTAATATTATCATGAATGTTTAAATTAAACTGTATCTTTCTATTTCTACCTATATATGAAGTTATTAATTCAACTAAATAAATAAATGCAATAAAAATTGAAAATATTAAAAAGTTTTGAAAATTTTTAAAGAAATGCAACTCAATAATAGCTATATAAATACCAACAGTTATAGATAATGCATATAATGCCGAATATAATCTATCTATTATTATTTGATTCTTTTTCATTTAGTTCTTTTAATTTATCTCTTTATACAATAATATATTTTAAGAGAAAATACCTTAAATATAAATGATAAAAGATTTTTTTATACCAACAGAGAAAAATAATTACAGAGCACATTTTGCTAAAGCACCTACCATTATAGCTTTAACGCTAGTCTTATTAACTTTTAATATCTTTACAAAAAATACTAGTGCTGCAAGTATTGATAGTGATATAACAATACAAACACTATTACAACAGCATAACTTACAAAGAGCTAGAGAAAATTTAAAACCTTTAGAGTTAAATAGCTTACTAATTGAATCCTCTGAGCAAAAAGCCATAGAGATGTTAGAGTCTAATTGCTGGTCTCATTATTGTCCAAATGGAAGATCTCCTTGGGAGTTCTTTAAAGACAGTGGATATGAATATATATTTGCAGGGGAAAATTTAGCAGAAGGTTTTGAAAGTATTGATGAATTAATGAATGCTTGGTTAAACAGTAAAACACATAGAGAAAATATATTAAAACCTGAATTTGATGAAGTTGGTTTTGGAATAGCATATGGAGACTATCAAGGTTTAAGTGATAATATATTAATTGTTGTTCATTTTGGAGCTAGAGGATTACTTGTATCTGAAAACACTTCAGTTTCTAGTATTAATATTTTATCTCCCTCTAATGAAGAAAATATTACTGATTCATATATTAATGTAAATGGTGAGTATAGTAATTTAGATAAAGTAAATATTTTTAATAACAATAGGTTAGAGGGAGAAGCAAGTATAAGTGAGGGTGTATTTACTTTTAAAATAATAAATACATATGAAGGTTTAAATGTAATAGAAGCTGAAGGGTATTTAGATAATGTAAAAACTGCAGAAGATTCAGTAAGTATTAATTATTTAGTTCCAACTGATGCTAAAAATGGAATCTTTATTCCATCTAACTCAGTATTTGATTTTACTAGTGAAGAATTATCTCAAAAGATTAACTTAGGATTTGCATTATTCTTTGTAATTATTTTCTTTGTAGATGCATTAATGCTTGCAAGATCTAAAATTTTAAGAGAAAAAAGATCATATTCACATTATCACTTTGGAATAATGTCTATTTCGATTATAATGTTGCTTATTGGAGGTTTCTCTTCACAAATTGGTGTTGGTATATTTAATTAATATTCATTAAAAATTATATGAAAAAATACAAAATACAGTTTAATGGCTTTAAAAAACCTTTTGAAATTAATTTACCAATACTCTCTCTTAAACCTAGAAAAACAAATTTAATATTAAATATTATTGATTACTTATTTTTAAGTTTAGTCCCACTATTTTTAGTATTACTACCCCTTGTTACTCTTTTAAATAACGGGGTTTCATTAGAATTAAACTTATTAAATTATTTAATACTATCTACATCTATATTTTTAATAATATTTATTACTAGATTAGTGCTATTAGGATTTAAAGTATTAATGGATCCTCCAACCTTTGTTAATTTATTATTCTTTGCCCTATTAACTACAACTGCATCTGTTGTGGTAACTAGTCCCTCTCCTTTAAATACATTTGGTTCTGGAAACTTTAGAGCTTTAGCTGGATTAACTATTATGGTGTTATTAACCTCTTTTTATATTTTAAATAGTTATTTAAATAGCGCTTATAGGTTAAGAAAGTTTATTAAGTCTTTGATACTTGGTTTCTTTATATATTTAATTGGAGTGATTATTAATCCAAGCTTTGTAAGTGTAGGCTTTACTCTAATGTTTATTACTATATTCTCAATCTTTTATATTTTCTGGAGTTTAAATAGTAATAAATTAAAACTTCTTAAGTTATCGCTTTATGTTGTATTAGTTTCTATTGCCCTAATTAGATTATCAACATTATCTACTTTTATAACAGAGATATATGTTATTTTATTCACTCTACTTTTTGTAAGTGTAATTACAGTTATACTGTTAATTATATTTAGAAGAGATTTATTAAAGATATCATTATTAAAATTTAAGAATACATTAAATCTTTTTAAAGATAAGAAATATAGAACTCTATTTAGAAACTTATTTATTCAATTATTAATAGTAAGTCCAATAATTATATTATTACTTTTAATATTATTAACTATACAAAAGCAGGGAACATTTTTAGTATTTAATATAATTGTTGAAAGATTAGTAAATACATTTAAAGGTTTCTTTGAGGTAGCTAATGGTAATTTCTTAAATATTCTTTCAGGTTTTGGTTTTAGTGGATTTAGAGCAAGTTATCCATTAATTTCAAATATATTTTATATTCAGGGAATTTTAGGTTTAATTGCATATATCTCTTTAGGGGTATATTTACTATTTAAATCTATCTCTTTAGTTAAAAACAATATTAAAGATTATAGATTAGCTCTAGGCATCTTTATATCATTACTATTTGTAACTATCTATTCATTAATTAGTTATGTAGGATTACTTACAATTGTATTTAGTTGGATGTTAATTTTAATATTAAGTTACTTATTAAGAACTAAAGATCTATTGGAGGTTAAGAATGTTGTTAAACCCCTAGTTGTTAGAGGTAAGTTAAATAATATCTATGGAGTTATATTAAAGTTAATTGTCTTAGTAATATTAATTGGATTAATAGTTTTTGGATCAGTATCTTTTATTAACGCTATTAAGCTGTATTAATTAACTCTTCTTAAAAGTGTTGGTGTTTTAGAAGTTGAGTTAGTACTACTAATATTTAAAAGTATTCCAATACCCATAAGAGTTGCAAGAGTAATACTACCTCCATATGTAAAGAAAGGTAGTGCCAGTCCTGCGAAAGGTATGATAGCTAGGTTCGCCGCTATATTTAAAAATGCCTGTAAAACGATCCATAGTGTGATACTAATGGCAAGAAGGGATGAAAACCTATCTTTAGACTCTCTTGCAATATTAATGCCTCTAGAGGCTAAATAAAGGAATGATATTACAATTACAAAACAACCCATTAATCCAAATTCTTCACCTATTACTGCAAATATTGAATCGGTATATGCTGCTTCTTGTAAAAAGAATAGTTTTTGTCTTGATTCATTGTATCCTAATCCAAATAGTCCACCTGATCCAATTGCTATTAATCCATTCCATACTTGGAAACCACTTTGTGTTTTACCCTCATATGATGGTTCTCCATTAATTAATATCTCAGTAAACGTATCTATTCTACTTTTTCGATAATCTTGAGATACTGTTAAAAGAGATCCAAATATTACTGCAATTACTCCAATAAATACTGTTAAATATATCTGTTCCTTTTTTTTAGCTGCAATAAAGTAGGTAGCAAGAAATACTATCCCTACAATTATTAATGCATCTAAGTCTTTTTGGGCTAATAAAAGAATAGAGATTATTCCTAAAAGTATAAAAGGTAAGAACGTATAAAACATTGATAGTAATATATTTAAACCACCCTTTTTATTGTATTCGGCAATTTTACTATCTATTCTTTTTCTTTCATCACTACTTAAACTAAACCAATATGCTGTAAATATTAGAAATGAGAATTTTAATAACTCTGCAGGTTGTATTTCAAATATTTCAAAGTTTATCCAACGTGTAGCTCCATTTCTAGTACTTACAAATGGCATTTCAATTGCTTTTTCTCCAGTTTCTTCATTAACAACAGGAGATAATGCTTCAGGTAACATATATGTTATAGAAAGAATTACACCAAATAGTATTACAGGTATTAATTTTTTAATTGTATTTAATGGTATTTTGTATAGAAAGAATGCAAAGAATCCACCTGCTATTAACCAAAATATCTGTCTTTTAAAGAAGTAAAAGGTATCTTCATAACGAGTATATGATAGTATTGCACTAGCACTAAATATCATTAAAAGACCAAATAGAGATAAAAATGCTACAGTAATTAATAATTGATAATCTAAATTACCTCTAGTCCTAGACCTAGATATTCCATCTTTTTTAATTTTAATTGTTCTTGATTTCTTTCTATTAAACACTATTTATGAATAACCCTATAACTATTATATATTCAATTGCTAATACTTTTTAACTTTTATATCTTACCACTAGAGAGAGTTAATATCATTAGTAGAATTAGACTATGTTAAATACCCATGATATAATGATTATGGTTATTAATATCAATAGGTATGAATAATAAATTATTAAAATCCCTGCTTTATGTATATACTTTTGTAATTATTGCAATTAGTATATTTGTATCTTTCGGTGTAGTGAGAAATGTTGAGAGAGATGTATTTGCTGATGACTGTCCTGCTATCCCAGAATTTAATACTGTAATGGAGTGTACTAATTCTTGTCATCAAGGATGTGGAGGTAATTCACAGTGTGTAGATGGTTGTTATAACGCATGTGTAAATATTTGTCAGGGTGGATCAAATCCAGCAACTTGTGGAAATCATGTTTGTGATGCACCAGGTGAAAATACAGTAACATGCGCTCAAGATTGTTTACAAGGAGGTGGAGATAATACAGGAGGTGATAATACAGGTGATTTACTATATCCATATGATGCTACTTATTGTTTAAAAGATGGCCAAACAACTGCAACAACAGATGGTTGTTTAACAACTGCTAATATTGGTACTTGTACTGATGGATGGAGAGTATATACATGTACAGCAGCTAATGCTTGTTATACATTTACCTCAGGATGTCCAAACGGAAGTACACCTGCTGCAAGTGCAATCACTGCTAATGATTTAGAAGGTGTTAAAGCTGTTTTTGACAGTCTACCTCAATGTGCTGTTGCTCAGGCTGATTGTATTAATAAGCTGGGAATATATATATCAAAAGTTAATTGTTCAGGTAACTGTGCGATAGCTAATCCTCCAGTTGTAAATCCTAATCCACAACCACCAGTTGTAATACCTCCAACAGATAACCCTCCAGAAGAGGAACCAATAAACGTGCTATGTAATGATACTTGTAACAATAGTAGCAGAATATGTCCTAGCAATTTAAGTTGTATACCAGTAGATGGTGTAAATAGATGTAGGTTACCTAGTAATCCAACATCACCAACATGTCAACCACCTGTAATAGTTACAAATCCTAATTACAGTATTGATAAAGTATTAGAGGGAAGATATGAATATATTGTAGGTGAAATAGCTACATTTAGAATAAGAATAAGAAATACAGGAGATACTACATTAACTAATATTAAATTTAGAGATGTATATTCAACAACATATTTAAGTTTTAGTGGTGGTAGTGCAGTTAAAAGTGGAGGTAGTAGTATAGATAATATAGTTCCACACTTAACAAGAAATAGTAATGGAATATTAGAAATAGAAAATATATTATCAAATAATGTCTTAGGTTCATTAGTACCAAATGGATACATTGATGTAGTACTTAAATTTGTAACAAAAGCACCAATAAATGAAACATGTAACTTTGCATATATTGATGCTCCAGATTTACCAGAGATAAATGATAATGCATGTTTAGGATCTAAAAATATTAATACAGATATATAGCTTTAAGGTATATATTTTAGTAATATATTTAAAGTTAATATATATCTTATGTTTGAAGTTTTATTCTTTACGTTTTTGAGATCAATTGCAGTTCCAATCGTCGCTTTTCTTTTATTAAGAGAAACATACTTAGGAGAAGCAGGCTCTTTTTTAGCAATAACAATTGCTTTAACATTAGTGAATGTATTTGTAATAATATCTCAGATTATTAAAATATTTCCTACAATACTATTACTCCATACAGAAAGGGTTATTGGATTAATTTTATCGATAATTATTGAAATTATATGTATAATTACCTTCTGGTCATATTATTTAATAAACTATAGTCAATGAAAACAATTTATGTAACTGATTTACTTAAGGGACAGATTATTGATAATGAAACTTTTGTAATAACTGAGTGTGAAGAATTTAAAGATAAAAACTCTAATCCTTACTACAATATAGTTTTAGCAGATAAAACAGGTAAGATACCAGCTAAACTATGGAATGATACTTTAATTAAAACAAATAAGTCATGTTTAAAAGTAGAAAAGGTTGTAAGAATTACTGGAAAAGTTGATGAATTTAAAAATAAATTACAATTAAATATTACAGAGATAACTGAAGTTGATGAAAGTCAATTAGATGAATACTTAGAATCAAGTGAATTTGATCCTAATGAACTATTTAACGATATAGTAAAAGAATATAGATCATTTAAAGATGTTACTTTAATTAAACTATTAGATAACATATTTTCAGATAGTGAAATAAAGAGAAGATATTTGTATTGGCCAGCAGCATCAAGTGTACATCATGATTTTAGATCAGGTTTAATTCAACATGTTTGTGAAATGTTAGAGATATCTAAATCATTAATTAAGTTTTATCCTGAGTGTGATTTTGAAATATTAAAAACTGGAGTAATTTTGCATGATATCGGTAAAATTTATGAATTAGATGCTAATGGAATTTCTACATCATATACAGTTGAAGGTACCTTAATCGGTCATATTGTTTTAGGAATACAATTACTAGACACATTTAAGGCTAACGAGATTTTAACTAAGAATAAATACAATCATTTAAGACATTTAATAGCTTCTCATCATGGTTTAATGCAGTATGGAAGTCCAGTATTACCATCTACGGTAGAAGCAATTATGCTAACATACATTGATAATTTGTCTTCTAAATCAAGAACAGCTGTTAAATCTAGAAAAAATATATCACAAGGACAAGAATTTAGTTCAAATATACAATGGTTAGAAGGAGCTAGAATATGGAGGAATCAGGAAGATATTAATGATCAATTAACATTAAATTAATGAATAAAAAGAAATTACCTGATGATAGATTTAAAAAGAAAAGAAAGGTATTACAAAAGCCTAATACTCATAGATTGTTTTTAAGTATTGAACCGAGTATTGAATTTAAGGCATATGTTAGAGATGCTTTTAAATTTTTAGATAAACAAAAAAGAAACTTAAGAATGATTGCTCCAGAGCAATTACATATATTAGTTAAATACATTGGTCCAGAAGTATCTAACTCTACTTTAGAATTGTTAATTAATGAATTAAATAGTTTAAGTGGTAGTTTAGCTAAACCTGAAGTTAAGCCATTAAGTTATCAATTAGGTTTTGAATATCAAAAAGATCCTAAGGTACTTTTAATGGAGATTGAACCAAATAAAGAGTTAGTTAGTTTAAGTAATACAATTCACTCTCTTTTAAAAAGATTAGAGAGACGTGATACAGTTAGATGGAAAGTTAAAAACACTAATAGTTATCATTTAACTGTTGGTAAAATTAAAGCTAATTCATCAAGAAGTTTATCTAAAGAAGTATCAAAATTAGTTGATACTATTAATATTCCATTACCACAACCTTTTATTGCAGATTCCTTAGTTTTAATGGAGAGTGTAGAAAATGGAATTAACGCATTTAGTTACAAAACATTGTTAAGGCTTAAGTTATAACTATTCCTCTTTACTAACTATCTTACTAGTTTTAATATATCCATTCTTAGATCTAGTTTTAGCATTAAGTAGTGCCTTTTCTTTAGGTAATGACTCTCTAATATTATCTTCTTGTAATACCTTACCTTTAAAGTTACTTAAGTTATGTGATTCTTCAATATCACTAACATCTACTTCATTAATTTGTGATATATATTTTACTATCTCATTAAATTCAGATTCAAATACCATTAATTCTCTATCACTTAATTCAAGCTTAGATAACTTTGCTATTTTTTTTATATCTTCAATAGTTAATGTTGACATATATTTATAACTGATATACTTCCTCCATTTCAGGAATAACACACTCGTTAATACCTAAAGTTGTAAAGTGAGCTTTTAACATAATAGCTCTCTCTTCTTCTGAATGGACTAAAAATACTTTCTTTAATTTATCAGAGTTGTATTGATTAATCCAATGAGTATAGTCTGTATTATCTCCATGAGCTGAGAAACCTTGTAAATGATGTATAGTTGCATTAACTTTTACATTTGTTTTATCAATAGTTACTCTTTGAGAGCCACTAATTAATTCTCTACCTAATGTTCCTTCAGCTTGAAATCCTACAAAGATAATAGAGTTTTTATAATTAGGTAATGCTTTAATTAAATGATTCATTATTCTACCTCCATCTGCCATACCACTTCCTGCTAAAATTATATTTCCTGGTTTATTACTTAAACTTAGAGACTCTCTAAACTTTTTAACGTAATGTAAATTATCAAAATAGAATGGGTCTGACTCCTTATGTAGAGCTCTAGAATATATTGATGTAACTCTTTGAGCTAATGGAGAATCTAACCACACATCTACATTGTTATTTAAATCACCACTTAATTTAGCATTCTTAATATCATTTAATACCTCTTGTGTTCTTTGAACAGCAAATACAGGTATATATGCACTACCACCTCTTTTAAGTGTGTTATTTACCTCTGTAATTAATTGTCTAGCAGAAACATCTCTATCAGGGTGTATTTGACCACCATATAGAGATTCCATAAAGATGTAGTCTGGCTTTATATTGTAGTTATGTTCAAATGAATCAATAATATGACTCTTTTCTCTTCCAATATCTCCTGAGAAAAGAAATGTCTTAGTTACACCTTCATCAACAATATCAACATGAATTGATACAGCTCCTAAAATATGTCCTGCTTTAATAAACTTAACTTTAATATCAGGAGTTGGATTAATTTCTTCTAGATAATCAAGTGCACTAAATCTATTTATAGTGTTTTCTGCATCATGAGAATTGTAGACAATAGCTTTAATACCAGTATATTTACCATAATTTAAACCCTTTTGATAAGAGTTTTCTTGAATTTTAGCTGAATCTAGTAACAACTCTGTTGCAATCTGAATAGTATGATTAGTTGCATATATCTTTCCATTAAATCCCCCCTTTATTATTTTAGGTAGCATTCCTGAATGATCAATATGTGCATGAGTTAACATTACAAAATCTAATTTTGATGCATCATACTCTAACTCTTTTAAATTTAAATGTTCTACATCAGGTCCTTGAAACATACCACAATCAATTACAAACGATGATTTAGGAGTTTTAATATAATAATGTGAACCAGTAACAGTCTTCGCAGCCCCAAATAGCTTTACTTCTATCATAAGAAATTTTTAAAAATATTAATTATATACTTACTAATTAAAAAATTAATAACCAGATAATTAATATCTCAGGTATTATACCTCAGATCTATTTTAACTTTAAATATATTAGTATAATCATATATGATTTCAAAGATTTTTAAATTAAAAACAATTGATGTTAAGTTAGTTTCTAAAACTGGAAAACTATTTAAATCTCAATATTTTGATATTAGAGTTGTTAATTCACCATTATTAAACATTGCTGTAGTAGTTTCTAAAAAAATAGATAAAAGAGCTGTTGTAAGAAATAGGATAAAAAGGAAAATATATGATAGTGTTAGAGATTTAAATAAAGAGAATAGTATTAAGGAGGCTAAATACTTTTTAATAGTTAGAAATATTGAGGTTGATAAGTTAAGTATATCTGATATTAAAAGTGAGATTTTAAAAACAATAGCTTAGAAATTTTAAGATACATTTGGTTTGTAAGTTATATATCCCCCTAAAAGAGATCTAATATCTTTAATATTATGTCTCTCCATTGCCCATCTATCTAAACCTAATCCAAATGCAAAGCCTTGAAACTTTTTAGGATCAATTCCTGCTTTTTCTAAAACAATAGGATGAATAATTCCTGCTCCTCCCATCTCTCTCCAACCTCTACCTTTACATACACCACAGTTAGTATCGTTATCTTTTCCAGTTCCCTTGCATACAAAACACATTCTATCAGCTCCCATGCCAGGTTCAACTTCAGGATAATATTTATTTCTAAATCTTATAGGTAAATCATCACCTAAAAATTCATTAAATAAATGTTTTATAGTTGAAGCTAGTTCCGATAAAGAAACTTCCTCTTTAACACAAAACATTTGATATTGATGAAACTGAAAATGATTACTTTTATTTACCTTCTCATTTCTAAAAACTCTACCAGGAACAACAGCTTTAAATGGTGGTTTAAATTTTTCTAAAACTCTAGCTTCAATTGAAGAAGTTTGAGTTCTAAGTAATACATTAGGTTCTTCTAAATATATACTATCTTGTAAATCACGAGCTGGATGATCAAGGGGAACATTCATTCTTTGAAAAACATATTCATCACTATCTATTTCTGGTCCATCCATTACGCTATATCCCATTTTCTCAAATATTTCATTCATCTCCCTAATAGTTTGAGTTAGGGGATGTAAGTGTCCTAATTTAGGTAATGTATTTTCTAATTCTAAACTCTCGTAATCTTTATTATTACTATTCTCTAATTGAAGTTTTTTCTCATTAATTAACTCATCAATCTCATTTTTTAATTTATTAACTTCTATTCCATATTCCCTTCGATCTATCTCTTCTATATCTTTAACTTTTTTTAAATACTCAGTAATTACTCCATCCTTCCCTAAATATTTTCTATAAAGATTTGTTACCTCTTCAAGAGAATTAATACTTTTAAGTGAATTTGAAACCTCATTTTTAATTGAATCTACACTAATTCCGTATTTATTTAAAATATCATTATTCATAAATTACATTTTAACAAAATTTTAAGGTAATGGAGCAAATAGTTGAAATCTAATATCTTCAAATACATTATTTATTAAATCTCTCTCTTTAATCTTAAATCTACCTAATACATAATCTCTTCCTTCAATATTTTTTCTCTCAATATCATCTCTTCCATCAATTCCTATTCTAATTCTCCAAAATTCAGTTGTTCCTAAAAACTTTTCAACTGAACTTATACCGTTATGTATTCTTGGTCCCTTAGAGTATTGAATTTTGTAATCTCCAACAGCTATATCTAAATCATCATGAATAACTAATATTTGGTTAGCCTCTAAATGATAAAATTTTGAAATAGCTATAACGCTTTTACCTGATAAATTCATTAATGTAGTTGGTTTAGCTAGTAATATCTTTAAATTATTATTTCTATATTCAGAAACTTCAGCTAAAAAGTCCTTATCTAATCTAAAACTACTTTTATTTACTAATGTATCTAAAAATTCAAACCCAACATTATGTCTAGTCCAAATATATTCATTACCTACGTTACCTAATCCAACTACTAGTTTTATATCGTTTATAAATGATGTATCCATATTTTCTATTATATCCCACCTCTTAATAATTACTGAATATATTTAATATTAATTACTCTTACTTTCAGATAAAGTTACTAAATTTAAAAATAGTGATGCTACAGTTAGGGGTCCAACACCCCCAGGAACGGGTGTAAATGCCCTTACTTTGTTCTTCAACATGTCTGTATATACAAAGTCACCTAGGACACTTCCATTCTTTTTAACGCTTGTTACATCTATTAAAACACTTCCACTTTTTACATCCTCATCACTAAATAAGTTAGTTTCCCCAGATGCACTAATTACAATATCTGATAATTTAACAATATCTTTTAAGTTTTTAGTATCTCTATTTAATATATGTACTGTTGCATTGTATTTAGACAAAATAATGCTTAATGGTAACCCAATTAAATTAGTATTATTAACCACACTTATATCTAAACCCTTTAAACTATTTAAATCTGGATATACATCTTTAATTGATAAAAGTATTGCATTAACTGTAGCTGATATTACAAGTGTATTGTTATGTATAAAAGATTGACCAAGGGATTTAAAACTTAATCCATCTACATCTTTATTTAAATCAATATTAGATAATATTTCATATTCATCTTGATCCAAATGAGGAAATAATGGTAATTGAACCATTACACCACTAAATGTAGAATCATTATTTAATTCTTTAATTTTAGAAATAATATCCCCTTTTGAAGAGGATTCATCAAATTGATAAATCTCTGTAGTAATACCTAAATCATTACCTTTAGCTTTTTTTAATTCAACATACTTTTTTGATGATTCATCATTACTAGCTAAAATTATTCCAAGTTTACCAACAGTTGTTAAATCTTTAAGTCTTAAACTAGAATATATTTCTTCACTTAATTTTCTACCATCTATTATATGCATATCATTAATTTAAATGTAGGATAATGATATCGCATATATCAGAAAATTTAAACTAAAGAGTTACTTCAATTGTCTTTTCATTACCTTTAGATAAAACCTTTAAAGTAATAGTATCTGAAATATTAAAGCTTTGAATAACATTAACTAAGTTATTATCACTATTAATTTTCACCCCATTTACTTCTAATATAATGTCGTTTTCTAAAATACCTGCAATATCAGCAGGTGATCCAGGTATAACTGCAACTTGACTAGGAGTTGTTCCTCTAATAACTAGTGCTCCATAATCTACACTTAAGTTATTTTCTTCTTGTAAATCTTCATCAATTAAAACGTATCTTACTCCTAAACTTGGTCTAATTATCTCTCCATCTTCATTTAATCTATTAATTAAATCTTTAACAATATCTATAGGTATTGCAAAACCTATATTTTCAGCTTCTGCTACTGCTACATTTACACCTATTACATTTCCATTAATATCAAGTAATGGACCACCACTATTTCCAGGATTTATACTTGCATCGGTTTGAATTACATTATCTAATTCCTCAGCATTATTTCCTGTACTATCTCCAGCAATAATATCTCTCTTAAGTCCTGAAATTATTCCACTACTAACTGTATTACTAAACTCTCCTAATGCATTTCCAATTGCTATTACGCTTTGTCCTACTTTTAAGTTTTCAGATGATCCTAGTGGTAGTGCAGTTAATTCAACACCTTCAACTTTTAAAAATGCAATATCAAGTAATGTATCTTTAGCTAATACTTTAGCTTCAACTTTAGTTTCATCATTAAATATTACTGTATATGATGCAGTTTCATCTTCAACTACATGTTTATTTGTAACTATTAAACCATCACTACTTATTACAAATCCACTACCAGCTCCAATCTCGGTTTCTTCTGTTCCTGTTTGTCTTCTTCCAGGTATGTTAAATCCATAGTAATCGTAATAATAATTTTCATAAACCGGTAAATCTTTTGTTATTACAATACTTACTACACTTGGACTTGCACTTTCTGCCACATCTATTATTGCACTCTCTTCATTAGTAACTCTTACATCACTTGTTATTTCTGAAGCTATCTCACTAATACTTTTACCACTAAATCTAACACCAATTACACCACCCACTAATCCTGCAAAGCAAGAAAACACAATTGTTATTAAAGATAGGCTTAAAGCTATTATTGGTTTCATAATTGTTTTTTAATATTTAATTCATTATATATTTTAAATTTTAAAGTAATTTCTTGTCAAAGCTATATTATTTAATTATAAGTGAAATATTAGTGAAGTGTTTTTAAAAATTAAAGTTAGTGGTAATATCCATTTAATTAAAATACTAAATATGATTAGAGAAAATGTATCTCCAACTTCTTATCAAAAAAATGCATTACGAATGTTGGCAAAAAGTTTAGATTTAAATATAGATGAGGATGGGTT
>JBGSZB010000032.1:0-15323 GCA_041750555.1 Candidatus Dojkabacteria bacterium
ACCTTCTATTAAAACGTCTTCAAAAAAGTATAAATCCTTAATGCCTACACCTCTTTCGAATATATCTGAGTAATCAATCGCTGCTTCATGTTCAGCAACACGGCTAATGTATTCTGAAACATCAGTTCGTTCATATGGATCAGTGGTTTGTTGTTGTTCAACTAAAAGTTGTTGAGTCGACATACTTTTTAGATAATGTAATCAAATGGATTATACAAAATTTACGAAAGCTTTGCAGTACAATCTTCCGAGACATTCTGACATTGATTATCGACGCAATCTATAGCATTTAGTAATACGTTTGCTGTTAAGGATTCCCCTCAAGAGAACCAAGCCTATTATTGTCATGGATTACTGCATTAAAATCAATGAGTTGTCTGAATAATGAATAATTATGAAAAACTTTCGAATATTTTAATGTCCTCATTTAGGCTATTTTTGTCAACTTTTGTATGCCAACTGAATTTAAAAGTTGCCACTGCAATTTCTTGCAGTGGTCGAACTCATTCAAGATAAAACGCTGAAATTTCTTTTTCGCATCTGTAAATAATATCTTTTAGAACTAGCAAAGCGTGTTTTGTGTCTTCATCAAATTGATTGAGTAAATAGCATTTACCTTCAATTTCAAGTGATTCTTCGTCAATTGTGTCTACAATATCGCATTGTTTTGCACCTTCTAAAACTAATTTAGCATTCTTTATCAGTGCATATTTACGATGATAGACTTTGTCTATCCTGAAATAATCGTCAATAGTTTTCATAATTTAAAAATTTAGAAATAAAAAAGGGGTGAATTTAATCACCCCCTGAGAAGAAAATTTCTCGCCTATTCCCAAAGTTCTTTTAGTTCCCTAACTTCTGAAACTTTGCAAGGTTTGAAATATAAATCTCTTTCGATTGGTAAACCTAGACTGCCTCTACCTTTTTCAAGCTCTGAAAGTACAAAATAGCCGTATTCTTTAAAGTTCCCACTGTCTACAATGCCGAAAAATTCAAATTCTTCATAATCACCTTTAATGTCTGGTGCTGGTTGCCCTTCTAGTACATACCAAGTAAAAGAAGAATCTGGAGTGAAATACTTAATATAAATTATTGCATCTCCGTTTTTCCCATCTTGTTCATAAATCTTTGGTAACTGGTCAATAAGTTCTTGAGTTAATAGTTTCATAATAGTAAAGTTAAAATAATGTAAATTGGTTAAGAGTATTTAAAATTATTGGATTCTTTGAAATTAAATCATTTTCTAATTCTTGAGCTAGTTGAAAAGCCTGTTTTTCAATATCTTCATCAAGTTGATCTCTGAAAATAAAGTGTGAACGATATCCAGTTTCTGAAATTGTTTTTCCAATAAATTCAAAATGATGTACTTGATAATCATCTTCATCTTTTCCAAAAGCTCCAAAAGTAAATTTAATCTCAACATTAAATCCTGATTTTAAGATGAATTTAAAAACTTGCTCTTTCATAGTTGATTGGTGCTGAATTAATAAATTTGTGAATTACCTTATCGGTTTCCGTCTCAATTACTAAAAGTATTTGCCAGCCTTTGGAAGTTCTAAGACTTTCAAGATAAAAGTTTCCAGTCTGTAAAATATTGTGTACTTGATGCAAACCTGTTTTATGGTCAATAGTGCAAATCAGAGGATTTTTCATTTGTTAAAGTTAAAAATTAGAAAAGTGTTTTTATTCTGGTTGTCGCTTCCAGTTAGTTTTAATAAAGTTGTGATTCAATAAATTTTATTTGTGCTGTTAATTTCTCGGGGTGTTTTTTCTCAATCTGTTTTATCCATTTAGAGATTTTCTTGTTTGATTCTTCGTTTGTGTCATAACCTGAACACATATAATTTCCGTAAGTGTAAAAATTATCTGTATCATTGATTATGTCTACTCCTAAAATTTCATCAATTTGATTTCTTGCTTGTTGTAAAACGTATTCATAAGCTAAATAACAAATATCAAGTTTGCTAAATGGTGTTTGTGTTTCTTCACAAAATTCCTCAACATATTCAGAAAATTCATATTCTGTAATTTCTGCATCTGCTAAAACTTCGGCTGTTGCTTGAATGTCTAAATATCCAAATGGTATTAATGTACTCGATAAGTTTTTTGTTATTTTTTCTTTTTCTTCTTGTGTTCTCATAGTGTTAAAATTTAATGGTTGATAAAACCTTGGAGGCTGAAACTTTAAGCGGTGTAGGTCTCCAATAAAATAAAATCTTTCAAACTTCTAAATTTATCTTTCGCCCTATAAAATGCTTCACTTAAACTAAAGGCTTCTACATGCCCTATATATGTACGCTCATCAATTTCTTTTAAGACTTCATAATCCTTTGTAACTACTAAAAAAGTTTTCATAATATATTTTCTAAAGGTAAATAAATTCAGTGTTTTAAGTGTTATCGCTTCACTTGAGATTTATTCTTCAATCTCGTTTGCTGTTTGAATCTTTAAAATTCTTTTAACAGTAATTGCTGAAGATGTTTTTTTATCTCCTGTTTTAGTTGTGTATTCTTCTATTTCAAAGTCACCATTTACTAAAACTAATTGCCCTTTTTCAAAGGTTGTAAGAATTTGTGTTAAATTCCCAAATGCTAAAAGTGTATGAAAATTAACTTTCTCTTTGGTTAAATTAACCGCAATATTTACCCTTACATATTCAGTTTTGCCATCATTTGACATTGCAATTTCTGGCTTTGCTGTAAGGTTTCCGATAATCTCGATTGTTTGTATATTTCTCATATAAATAAAATAAAAAGTAATAAATAAATTTAAGTATTAGTTAAGGTCTAAAACTCACCACCTCTTCACTAACTCTCTGTATCTTCCGCCCTTCTTGGTTGGGAAGTTGTCTAACATTTTGTTAATGGTCATTCAGTTGTTAATGTGCTAATTAAAGTAATAAAAATCATTGCCTTAATTAAAAGCCAAAAGATAACGCAGCGAAGCGGAGTGATACATGCAAGAAAGTAAATTCGACAAGAAAAATTTGAAAATTATGTTCACGAAGGGAAGGATATTTTTAAAATTTAGCGTAGCAGTTCTTGCGAACCCGGAGGGCAACGAAATGGATGCGATAGCAGTAATGAAGTATATGTTTACGCTTGCATGGTAAGCTTGGGCTATTAAGGCAAGGGGTATAAAAATCAATAAAATAGTTGCGAAGCAAACCTTAGAATTAAGCCTAAACTTTTTGTTTCTTTTTCATTAATGGCGTTTGAATGGTGAAAAAGAAAGTCTGTATCTGCGGAAGAAAAGTTTCATAGTCTTTGTAAAAGTTTATGATAATTTTTTGTGCGTACAATATTCCTAAAGCAGTAAATGAATGTAGTGAATTTTCTGCTATAGAAAAAACAATAATTCCTAGAGCTAAATTCAATTTTTATGAAATGAAGATGGAATAAGATTTGAATTTATCTGATTTTAATAATCGAAACGGAGTAGTCTTGAAAAGTCTAAGGAGTGGAGATTAAAAAAGGCAACATTGCTGTTGCCTTTAATATTTTCTTATCCTTTTGGAGGAAAAGGATCTTTTGCTGGGTTTACAGTGTCTTTATTCACAATTTTACCTTTCTCTCCGTGAATAATGACTTCGCCACCTCCTTGCTTTTTAACAATTTGTTTTGCTGCCTTTTCTGCAATTTTTTGCGTCTTTACAATCCCTGTAGCTTTCTCAGCTCCAGCTTTTTTGTATGCCCAACCTGATGGTCTTTTGGTAACATGATAGTTTGCCATATTTTTAGAAATAACTTATAAATTAACAATCTGGTAACTCAAGAAGATTGTCTTTCTTAGTTCCATTTGGATCACTTTTTAAGAAGGGTTCACCATTATCTCCAATCTTATACCACTCACATACTACAGTTGTATTTTTACTGATATTGTAAGAGAAAAATTTATCAGTATTGATATTAATTTTCCCTCTCAAGGCTGATTTTGTTACAATTTCACCTGAGTTACTTTTATCTGTATTAAACTTATAGTGTGTAATTTCGCTTTCTTTGCCGTCCACTTTTCTAGTTGCGATTATATAATATGTCATTTTTTATTAACTAATAATTAAAATTGTTTATTGTAGATTGTTTACAAAAACCTTATACTAAATTTGTTAGGAATTCATTTTCTAAGGGAAAGCAATCACTAATCTGCAAAATTTTGTGATTGCTTTTTCTATTCAAGTATTTTCATTGTATTTTAATAAAAAGTAAATTACAGAAATGTAAAATGTTTACATTTATAGTTATTATTGCATATTTGTAAACTGTTTGCAATTATGTTATAATAATTTATATAAAAATCTTTCGTTATGAATAATTTTAAGAAAATTGGTGAGTTCATAAAAAGTAAAAGAGAGGAGAATAATCTGTCGCAGGATACTTTAGCTGAAAAGCTAGGAGTTTCTAAAGCTACCATAAGTCTTTACGAATCCGGAGATAGAAAACCTTCTTTAAAAAGACTTAGTGAACTAGCCAAAATTTTAGAAACACCATTATCCAATTTTTTAGCACTTGACACACCAGTTGATATAGAACTAGCGCTGAGAGCTGAAGGAATGTCCAATGAGGACATTGAAAGAATAAAAGCATATATTAAATTTGTGAAAGATGCCCAGAAAGAGGAAAGCAAAAATTGAAGCTCAAAAGCTTCTAACTGATTTTAAGGTAGAGAACCCTCCAATAGATCTTGTTGGATTATTAAAGTTCCTAGATTTAGAATATATTGAATTTGATCCAGCAGTAATACCAATAAAAGATATTGAACCCAATAAAGTTTCGGCTTTTATCGAATACTCAACAAACACCATAATGTATAATAAGACTCATCCCAAGACTAGGTTAAGATTCTCTATCGCACACGAAATTGGGCATTATCAACTCAACCATAAATCTTTTCCTCACGAGACTGAATATAATCCCAAAAGTTCAATGGAAATTGAAGCTAATATCTTTGCGGCTGAGCTTTTAATGCCTGCATTTTTAATCGAGAAGGAATCCATAAATTCAAAAACTGATATCCAACGAATTGCCGATAAGTATAAAGTTAGTTTTGAAGCTGCCGATTTGAGAATTCGACTTGATAGTCGCCTTGTACCTACAGGATTTGATGTATCGATAGTAAACAGGAAGCATAAATTATATGATGATAATTCGCAAGAGATCGATGATGTAGTCGAACACTATCCCCCATATGAAGGATATATTGACGATTATGACGAGGCATATCAATATTTTACTGAAAATTCATTTGAAGATATTGAACTAAGAAATATATTGGACGAAATAGAGGAAGAGGGTCAGGAAGATTTATATCCAAAAACATTCAAAGCACTGTCAGCGATAGTTGATGAGCTTGATTGAAATTTATAGTATTTTAGTTTATTTATTATTAACTAAATTATTTGCCCATCGCTCGACTTCTGAGTGTATGATATTCTTCCAATCATGTGTTGCTGTGTTTCTTGTAGACAAGCATACTGAGAAAAGCTTTTTGAGTTCAGTTGGTGTATATCTTCTTTTAGAAAGAGTATCAATAAGTCTCATAAATTGCCCTATGTTTAATGGGACTATGTTTACATATATTGGTGTATCTCCTTCGTAGTAAACTCCATTCCTAAAACTATCTAATACATTATTATCAATAGATGGAGCAATGAATACCCCAAATACATCTTTATCGTGGCTTTGCTTTATTTTAGCAACATGTCTTTTTACTGGTTCACTTTCAGCAACAATCTGGCGTACCGAAGTAGTTAAACTAACCTCAACTACTAAAGAGAAATCTTCAAATTCAAAGAATAGATCTGGTTTGCCTCCCGAAGCAGGGTGCCTAGGTTGCATATCATCATCAATTGGGAATCCTCTAGTATCTGAAATCTTATTAACAATATTATCAATAGCTAAAAATGCTCTCCAAGTTATCCATTCGAAGTACGCTGGTTTGTCCAAGTAATCTTCAAGTTTTTCCTTTTGGTTTTCCTTAAAAGCAACAAGAATATCATAAATTTCACTAATGCTTTCGCCATCCATCTGCTTTACTGCATATTTCTCTTCAGTTAGTATTTTAATCTCTTCTTCAAATTTGTATCTAAGAGATGTTATTTCGTTATCAGGTAATGCATCAATTTCAACGGATGTAGCTTGTGGTTCTGGACTAATTGACTCTAGCCTTGATTGAAGCTGTTTTGTCAAAGACTTATTAAAATCTGCATTATCAAATGGTAATTTAATACCAGTGTAAAATACTTTGAGATATTCAAGAGGATTACTTTCGCTTAAAAAGATTGGTTCATTTTCAATTAATTTACTTACTAACTCGAGCTTATCTTCTTTTACAACAATTCTTGCTGAACTAAAGCTCAATACTCCTGACATTAAACTATATCTAACTGTTGTATCTGCATAATCTCTTAGTGTACCAGGCTTAACCTTCCCTTGAATTGCAGTTTTAACCATTAGTTTACGATCAAACTCCAGTTTAGATCTTTTATCAGGTAGATTCTCTCGATAAGATCTATACGATAAGATTTCGTTTACTAAACTATCAACGCTTACTTTAGTATGCTCATCAGTATATTGTAAAAAGATTGCAATCTCATCTTTATTTAGCCCTTTGCCATTGTTAGATTGTAAAGTATAGATAACTTGTAGCAATAATATAAATGGCTTAATAGCTGCCCCCTTATAATTATTTTCAATTATTGAAGGCATTTCTGTAGCAACAAGCTGTCTTAAGTATATATCATCTATCTCTCCAGTTGTTTGAGCATTGACAAGTCTTTGCCCTACTGGTGTTAGAACATATTTTTTAGAGTCTTCACTTGTAAAACTATCTAAGTAATTGTGAAGTTCTGTATGATCAAATTTAATATCCCCATATTTAAAGCTTGTATTTGTAACAAAACCTAATTTAACAAAAGCTGATCTCCATTTTCTAGCTAAAAAAGCCTCGTATTCACCTGTAGATTCAGAATCTACTATCCCATTTTCAACTAAAGCTTTTGCAAAGGCAATTTCTTCATCTTCTCCATGAACTGCTCCCTGAAAACTCTTTGAAAAGATTTTTAATCCTTCTATTATTCTATTAGGATTTCTTAAAGTTGTATTTCCTAAGTTCCAAATATTAGCCATTTAATTTTTACCTATAAATAAATATTCTTGTACATGATTGGAAGCATTTCCAATTTTATGTCCTTGATTACCGAATGAATACGTATGTTTCACTTCGATTAAATCAACATTCTTCCAATATTCCTTCATCATTCCAATTAATTGCTCTTTAGAAGGTATTGAGTTGGATGAATATGAGAGAATTATAATGCTTTTTTGAAATTTTCTAAACAAATTGTTAAATTCATTTTCCACAGTGCCCTTATTTGAGAAACTATTACTTAACTTTTTGAATTTTTTTGTTTTGGTATGCTCTTGAATTTCAACATCCTTCCAACCTCGGGCTAGTCCTTCAATAAAATGGTATCTTCTTGTATAGTCATTATCTGATTTACTAGTTAGATAGGGAGGATCCATATACACTAAATCCGCAGTAATATCGAGTTCAAAAATATTTTCGTTAAATGCCTTGTTTGCTTTGTAATTATCAAATACAGCGTTATTAATATCATTAACTGCATTGATAAAATGTTCTTTTATACTAAGCCTTAAGTCTTTTCTACCATCATCATATCTATGTCCAATGTAAGTAAAAATTCCACGAGGTCTTTTCTTTGTACACGCCCTTATGAGTGCAGACATGGCGAGATTCTTTACAAACTCATCTTCTATCTCCTGTATGTTAAGATATATACTTTCGATCAATTCTGTATCCTCATCAGAAAAATATAAATCTTTAAAAGTGTTTTGAATAAAATTACTAGTTTTGTTTGATTTTAATAATGACTTAACTTGCCTATCACTTAATTTAACATTATTATTCTCAACCATTGATTTCATATTTGTATAAGAGAATCTCAGAATATCATTACTGTATACTTCCTTTCCTAGAGTTTTAAACATATAAGAGACACAACCTGAACCTGCAAAAGCATCAATTACTGAGTTAAACTCCAAAGGTTTTAAGGCATTTAGAAGATTAGGTAGCAATTTTCTTTTACTACCCATAAATCTAGTTTCCGGATAAGATGTGTAAGTTTTTAGCAGTTCTCTAGATTTACTCATTGAATTTAAGATTACTGTAAATAATCATGTCCTCTCCTTTTCTTTTCTCCCCATTACAATTTATACTTCTATTTGTGTTCAAAACTACTTTATCAAAGTCTTTGTACAGTTCTCTAATAAACTCAGTATTTGAGTTTGTCAAAATAACAAAAGCCCCTTTGTCTGAAAGATCTTTAAAAGCATTACGTAATTCTATATGATCTTTTTCATGAAATGATTCCTTAGTATATCTTTTGAAATCCGAATATTCACTCACAGGGTAGTACGGAGGATCCAAAAACACCAAGTCATTTTTTTCAACTCTATGTAATATTTTCCTAAAATCATCTGAGAATAGATCGGCTTTTTTAAGAAGATCTGATGCAAGAATTAATTCTTTTTCATCAAATATTTTTGTTTTAGGATTGTTACCATATGGTACATTAAATTCGCCTTTTTTATTAACTCTGTATAAACCATTGAAGCAAGTTTTATTTAAAAACAATGTTCTCGCAGCTCTTTTAATTTTATCTTTCCCTTTTAAATTTAGTTCTCTCATTTGGTAATAGAACTCTTTATCGTTTCTGAGCTTTGAAAGTTCCTTGATCAATAAATCCAAATCAGATGTAATAACTTTATACAAATTAATTAGCTCCTCATTAGTATCTGATAATACCGCCCTTTCAGGTCTAAGAGCAAAGTAAACAGATCCTCCACCTAGAAATGGTTCAAAGTATCGATTATATTTATCTGGGATGAATTTTTTAATCACTGGCATTAATTGTCTTTTTCCACCTGCCCATTTTAGAAATGGCTTAACTCTTACCCCATCCGTTTCTGTCTCCTTAGAGTCAATTAGATTGTCTACTTTAATGTTTAGGGCGTATGCTATTTGAACCACCTTTTGAAAGGTTGGATTCTTGATTACTCCATTTTCAATTTTTGTTATAGTTGTATAAGGAATTTCTGAATCTTTTGACAATTCTTCTTGAGTCATACCTCTTGAAATTCTTATGTTGCGGACTTTTTCTCCTATTAAGATTTCTTGCATAAGTTGAACTTTCAATTAATTGATTGTTAATAATATATCATTTTTTTCAATTGATTGAAATAAATTAAAATTCGGCACGCAATACAATGAAAACTTCCTAAAATTATGCTAAAACAATTTAACTATAATTTTTAGTAAAATAAATCTATGAACAATATAGCAGGTTGGAACGACAAATATATTGATGAACCAAATGACCAAATAATTATCCTTGCTGATGCAGATGGGAAGCTTGTCGCATTTGAAAATACAATCAGCTCACTATACGAGTTAAAACAAAAAGAAAAAGAACTGGAGCTTTCAGAAGAATTTGACGAAATCGTTTTTGCGAGAAATGGTGAAGCAATTTCATTTGAAGAAGCATCTAAATACTTTCCTAAATTAATTACTCAAGAATTTTGGAAATCACAAAGCTTTACAGGATATAATGAAATGTCAGTAGAAGATATTTTGAAACAACTTTAAAATGAGTTCAACCTACAAAAGGTATACAAGAAAAAATTATAAAAACTCGATGGCTTTCGGAGGAATTATAGGATTCCCAATCTCTATAATTCTTCTAGTTGCCCAATTTTTAATTTTTCTACTTCTAACTCTTTTCCAATTTATTTGGAAATACGTAAAAAAGATCTACTACAAAATAAGGTATAGATAATAACAACAACTGTCTTACAAAATCCTTACAATTTTCCTCCAAATAGAGATATAATGACCGTACAAAGACCTAAACCTGTTTTTTACAGGCATGGTTTTAAATGTAAGTTAAACATAGCGAATGTATTAATGGCTTTTCAGCCAGTAACATTCGCTATGTCTACAAGGGAAACTTTGTAGGATGACCAAAAGTCATCGCTGGTCTGGGAAGCCGTCTATGCAAAATAATACTTCCCCTCCAGATATGATATTTTGTGGATAATACTGACAGACATTTACACCTGATATCATTAAGTGGTAACATTCAACACTTTAGAAAGTAAAAATGGAGACAAAAGATAATAAAATGAAATTCGGAGACAAACTTAAATCCATGCGAGTAGAAAATAATCTGGAAGTGAGTAAACTTGCTGAGCTTCTTGGTATTGATATAATCCTTCTAGAAGAAATCGAAAGTGGTAGAAAGGACATTTTAGAATGTGGTCTATCTGTGTGGCTATTGATACTTACTATTTTCAATATAAAGCATGAAGATTTAGTAAATCAAACTGATCTTGAATTAAATCTTCCTAAAGATTAGTTGTTATTGGCATATTAACTTTGCAAATATCAGGTCTCCATCTAGGGAGATTTTCTTTTGACCATTCAGTCATTCCGCCTTTCACAGTATAGGCTTCGACATTCTTGTTTCTTAAAATAGAAGTCGCAAGTTTAGAAGAATTACCACGATAGCAAATAGTAATAACTTTCTTATCCTGTAATTCAGGTAAGTATTCATTTACATTCTTTTCAAGATCTATATATTCAATATTTAAAGATTCTGGAATATGGAAATGTTCAAAATCTTCTTTGCTCCTAGTATCTAAAATTACTACCGTGTCTTTGAGTTCTACAGGTTCATTATTTAGAAGATTATTCCAAATCTGTTTTGAGTTAGAGTCAAATGAACTATCAAATGCCTCATGAACAGTTATCTCGTATTCAGAAACATCACTAAATTGAATTTTTCTATTAACTTCAATTTCATTATTTAGTAATTCTGCATTCTCAATAATAGGAAATAAATCGTCATCCAGATATTCAAAATACTCATTCAAATAAGGGAAGGGACTATCACAGGCGATAAATACACACATGATTTCACCATCTTTATTTTTCAAACTACCTAACTTATTCTCAGACCTCATTTTATTCAAATAATTGAATAATCCTTTTAAAGCAAACCCAGAACTTGGACCAACTAATAATCCATATCTACATAAATCAAGACTTGTTTTGTAAGAATCAATAGTTCCGACTTCTTCCACTTCATCAACAATATTCTCCCAGTCAAATGCAATTTCTCTCAGTAAGTTTTTTGTTCTTGGTCCGGGTACTGGATTATTAGATAATCTGGCAACTCCAACATTTTTAATATCCTTATTTCTATCTTTCAAATACTTTCCTGCTCCAACCATTGTTCCAGTTGTTCCAAGACCTGCACAAAATACAGAAATATTGCCTAGAGTTTGATCCCAGATTTGCTTACCAGTCCATTTCTCATGGGCTTTAGGATTATCAAAATTATCATATTGACCAGCATTTAACCATCCGTTTTCTTTAGCCCATACCTTAGCTTTATATATTCCACTTGTTTTATCTGAAGGATCTGGGCAAATCGGTTCTTTATTAACAATAATTTCCGTTCCGAATAATCTAAGCATTTTAAGTTTTCCTGAAGATACTTCATTTGAGACAACAGCTTTAGTAGATTTAATTCCTAGAAGTCTTCCAATAATTGCTAGAGAAAAGACTGTATTCCCGGATGAGTTTTCAATAACCGTATCAATATTATTCAAATCTTCTCGCTCCTTTGCTTCCATAAGCATATTGTAAGAGGGAAGTGATTTAACGTTATTCAAAGGCAAAGTATTCATTAACTTTGCATAAATTCTCACACCATCTTTTCTAAATGGATTTAGAGCATCGGAAAGCTCTACCATTGGAATAGGTGGATTATTATCTGGGTTTAGAAAATCCAGCATTGCATTATTTCCAGAAAAAACATTAAGATTATTCATATTGCTTTACATATTCATCAAAATTAAAGTCTGTATCTATTTGATCTGATAAGTCTCCGAATCTATCTTTAATATGTCCTTGAGCAATATATTTTTTATGAAGCTTATATAGTTTTTCTATCCTTTCATTATAAGAGATATTTAAATTTGAAAGCTTTTTGTATACACTAGAAAACACTTCTTTATTACCTTCCTCTAACTTATTAAAATCCAATTCACTTTCTCCCTGTTCAACTTCTCTAATGTGTTCTGAGTTATGTAAATATCCGAGAAGTTTTGTTTTATCAATATTCTTCTCAATAAATTCAATATCCTTGTGAGATGTAATTTTATTTCCTACAACAAATACTTCACTCCAAATACCTGCTTCTTCTGACAGTGTTTTGTATTGTTCGTAAACCTCTAGTGATTTTTTAGTTGGTTCAACTACTAAAACTATCATGTCAAACTGAGCATGTAATGTTCCTGCAAAAGCATCAACACCTGCTACCATATCAACTATTACAGTTGAATCTTTATCTATGGTATGCGAAAGCATACTCTCAAGAACTGCTAAGTTATTATGATAACAACTAGCTCCTATGCTATCAGTATGATATGAGCCTACAATTGAAAGAAGTAAATTATCACGTCTTACAGAATAGTTTCTTAAAATATAATTGGCAGAATCTTTTACTATAATAAAGTTTGATCTTTCTGATGGTGGAGTAGATTTCTTAAAGTGAGAAACTTCTTTAATCTTATTACTTTCTCCCATTAGAAATTTCTTAATATCCTTCTCTGAGTAGGGATCGGAAATATGTTTCAAACCATCAGCTTTTAAACCTAATTGTTCTGCTAAGTGCATGTTTAAGTCCGCATCTATAGCCCAAACATCCTGGTTACTAATTCTTGAAGTATATTGTGTAAATAGGGAAGTAAAAGTTGTTTTACCACTTCCTCCTTTTCCTACAAAAGCTATTCGCATATTTAATAAGTTTAAAAATATTTATTTACAGTCCTTACATTTACCCTTTAGATTTAATTCAAATTCTTCAAACTCTACTTCCTTTGGCAAGATCTTTTTAAGTTCAATTAGATTTACATTTACAGGTAAAACTTTTTCACAGTTATTGCAGATGAAATGTTGATGATAATCATTTTCTTTATTAATCTCATAACTTGAAGTGCCTTTTATGATATTTACTTCTCTTAAAATGCCTTCTGAAGTTAATAAGGATAGGTTTCTATATACTGTAGCCCTATCTAAATCTTTAACCTTTTCAAATACTTCATTAGCAGTAAGAAGATCTCCACTTTTAAAGATTTCAATTATTTGATTTCGTTTCTTGCTGTTTCTCATAATTTAATAATGCGAATTAGTTGCAGGAATAATAATGCAAATGAGTTGCACTTGTCAAGTAGATTTCTCCCAAACTGTAAATATCCTTTCATTTGAATTCCAATATTTACATGTATATATAATAAGCTGATTGTCTTTGATAGGCCTGTTATTATTGCTCTCGTAAATCTCAACTAGTTTGTATTTATACTTTTTTCCCTGCCATGTTAACTCTAATTCATCATCAACCTTAAGATTATCTACATTATAGAAAGTTTCGTGAATATTATAATCAGGAGATAAATACCTCAATCCAAATCTGTGAATCGAAATAACAAGAGGAAGGTTTTCAGAATTAAGATTTTGTACCCAACCCCCAAAGTTTAAATAGCTTTCCTGTCCCCCTATCATAACTTCTACCTCAATTGATCTTATAAGTAGACTATCTATACTAGAAACCTTCTCAGGTAAATCTGGGGACGGCAAAGATAATGGTTCTTCAACAAAAGACTGATTCTTAGGATTTGTTACATTTACAAATCGAATTACAAAGTAAAGTCCTTGTAAAATTATAATAAATGCAAAAATTAAGATAATAAATTTAGAATTTCTTTTTCCCATTCTGTTTGGTAATAAGTAAAAATAATTTTATGATTCAAAAACAATCTGATCTCACTATCCATATGGGAATTAAGATTTATAGAATTCCCAACTGCCTCATACAATAGATGATTAGTTTTGCTAAATTTTGGTCGGCTATTCAAAAATATTTCTAGCTTTTCATCTGGCATTTGAAGCATTTTATCCATAAGAGATTTATCTCTCTGGGTTATAAATAAAATATATGGAAAGTGAAGATATTTTTCTTTATGATCTCCATAAAGCATGTATTCAAAATATTTACTGAATTTCTCGACTAACTGTTTTCTAAACATTGTTCCTGTATCGTATTCTAAGAAAAATTCATATATTTTCTCGTCTTTAGAAATTCTAAAATATGAATCGGGTTCAAGAACACGCTTAACTTTTTTACCATGAGCCAAACTCCACTTTTCATAAAAACATTTAACATTCTGATCTCCCTTCCAAAAATCAATCCTGAACGTAGTATTCCTCTTTAAATACAAATTTAACTTCTTGTAAATATTTGCAATTTCTATTGTGTGTTCTAGTCCATATGTTTGTATCCGATCTTTAAAACTTGGAGATGTGAAGTAATATATAGGTAGTCCCAAAGCTATAGAAAGCTCCCTTATTGCAGATCCTCTTACAAATAAAGCCTTAGAATTATTCCCCCACATATAACTTCCAATTAATCCTTGTGCTTCAAGATCCTTAATAACCCTACTTATAGATTCTCTTTTTGCATAAATCTTGTTTTCAATACATATATCAACTAATACACTCAATGGTAAAAACCTAAATGATTCAATAATCCTCAATACCTCTATCTTATTTTTTGTTAACATCTTTACCATACTATTCTTTTACTACTTAATTAATTTAAATATTCAATATCTATCTCTAATCCACCGACCCTCCGCCTCTGTCGTCTCGTATCAAAGTCAGTACACATACTGTACTTTGTCGAGGGAGTGATTGGGTGGCCTCTCAAAAGAGGTCACCCAATCAGTCAAGACAGAGGCGGAGAGGTAAGGTGGATTTGCCTTCCCGGATAGATATTGAATATTTTTAAAGATCGTATTTGGTTACATGGGTTTAACTACTCTGTAACCTCAGAATCAACAGGGCATCCATTTGTATACCAGCTTTGCCTTAGTTTCATTTCATTAACAATATCTAATTTTGACCTGCCAATCTTTTGATATGAATCATTTACTAGACTTTCAACGAATTCCGAATTCCAATTATTTTCTCTTTCCTTTGGAACTGCTATTGAAAAGACATCTTCACCCACTCTTACATATGAATGAAACTCAGGTATTTCCATAATCTCTTGTCTTAGGACTTTGCCTTGTAAATCTTCAGCTATTTCCTCTGAATCATCTAAACCTGCACGATAATATATTCTGGATTTTACATTTCCGGTTACTGCATCCTTAACTTCCTTGGGAAGTTGTGCAAAAAAT
>JBGSZB010000033.1:0-7097 GCA_041750555.1 Candidatus Dojkabacteria bacterium
CTTACTTCAAGTAATGGATGATGGTAGATTAACTGATAGTAAGGGAAGAATAGTTGATTTTAAAAATACAATAATTATCTTTACTAGTAACATAGGTTCTGAATTAATAATGGCTGGGTTAAGTGCTAATGAGATGAGTAAAATGTTTGATGATTTAAAAGTTAATAGAAAAGACTCATTAATTAAAATGAAATCACCTAAAGAATTTCTACCTAGTTGGAATGAAATTAAAAATGAAGTAGTAGTATTACTTTCTAAAAGCTTTAAACCTGAATTTTTAAATAGATTAGATGATATTATTCTTTTTAGGGCATTAAGTAGAGATGATATTTTAAATATTGTAAATATTGTTTTAAGTGATACTGCAGAGTTACTTAAAGAGCAAGATATATCACTAACTTATACCCCTGAAGTTATTGAAAAACTTAGTGAATTAACATTTACACCTCAATATGGAGCTAGAGAAGTAAAACGAGGGGTGGAGCGATATATATCAAATTTAATTTCTGAAATGATTCTAAATAGTGAGATTAGTAATGGTGATAGTATTTTAATATACATTGAGAAAGGAGAATTTAAGGTTAAGAAAACAAATTAATTGTATTTAAATCATTTATCCAGTAAAATTATTTAGTTAGTTTGGTGAAAACCTTTCTTCAGCTAAGATTAATCTAAGCCGAGAAACTAACAAATTAAAGCGTCTTAAGTGACGCTTTTTTAACTCATTAATTACCTCCTTGACTTCTGTTTCTGTTACTTTCATAATTTAATAAATTAATTAAAAATTATGATAGTTAAACCACAACCATATATATTAGCACCTCAGAATATAACTGCTAACGATTTAGAACTAGTAGGTAGAGAGGGAATACTTCAAAGCTTTATTCATCAACAAGGATTACCAACTCCTAAAAGCTTTATAGTTACATCTAAAGTATTTGATGATTTTTTAAGTTCAGGAGAATTAATAGATAAAATTACACAAGTATTAAGTAATGTAGATATCAAAGAAGAACTTTCATTAAATAAAGCATATAGAGAGATAGATAAATTAATTAAAGAAACACCACTACCTTCAACAATATCAAGGCCTCTTATTGAGGCATATAGAAACTTAAGTGATAGTGGATTACCTGTAGTAAATGTTAGTCCATCAAACTTAATAGATTCAAAATACATACCTAATGAATTAAAAATTAAAAAGATATTTAATATTTATGGAGAGGATAATTTAATAACTGAGATTAAAAATATTTGGATGTATTTATTTGATCCACAATCATTAAAATTAAGAATAGAAAATGGTTATGAAGGATTTTTATCTAGTAGTGTATATATTCAAAGGATGTTAAGACCTGAAGTAAGTGGAGAGATACATTCTAAATTAAAAGATAATAACTTAATTGTAAATGCAATATATGGAATTGATGATGGAAGTTTAGATTCAGATATTGAATGCGATAAATATGTAGTTAGTAAAAGTGATAATGCTATTAAAGAAAAAACAATTGTAATGCAAAACTTTATGTTACTTCGTAAGGGTAAAACTTCTGAAACACAAAGGGCTACTATCTCTGAGAAATGGCAAAAAGAACAAAAACTAGATGACGATAGAATATTAAAATTATCTGAGTTAACCGAGAGGATTAGTGAAGTTTTAAAGAAAGATATTGTTGTTAAATTTGGAATTGAAGCTGGAATTATTAATATCTTTTACATTAAAGATATAGATTTAAGTAGTTCAAGCAATGTAGTTGAAGATTTTAAAAGCTATGTAAAAACAATAACTAATTCAGTAAAAAATGATAATTCACAAGTTAAAGAATACAGTAGTGAAGAATTACTAGAGAATAAATATGGTAGTAAATTAGATAGTAATTTAGATAAAGATAAAATTAGTGATGTTTCATCTAACTTAAGTAATATTAAAGAGATAGATAATGTTATTAGTGAGTTAAAAAGCGAGAAGAAAGAGATAATAGCTACTCAATTTAATAACGAAATAGTTATTGGAAAACTGGATTTAGAAGCAAATAAAAAGATATTAGAAAAGAAATATATATCTAACTTCTATTTAAACGCTAGCCAAATGAATTCTAATAGTTTAAAACTTTTAGAAGAGTTTGATGGAGCATATATTGATTTCACAACCCTACTTTTAAAATCTCAAATACTTCCTGATAGTAAAATTAGTGAATTAGCAATTTTAAATAGTTTAAGTGAATCCCTTAAAATTCAATTAAACACTGCAAGTCTTAAATTAGGTGGTAACTTAATTACAATTAGATTATCTAATGTTGAAAAAGAAACATTAAATCTATTAGGAATGAGGTTAGATGATATTAAATATTTAAATGATGAAAGATTAATTGAAAATGATAAAGCCCTAAAGTTTGAAATTGATATTATTAAAAAATTAAGACTTAATCATAGATTTAAAAATATTAATATTGTTTTACCAGATATTAGAAGTTTAGAGAATGCATCTAAATTAAAAAAAGAGATTGTTGGTAATAACTTAAGAAGATCTCAAAGTACTAAATTAATATTAGAGTTAAATATTCCTTATTCATTCTTAAAACTTAATAAACTATCTAGTAGTGATTGGGATGGTGTATTAATTAATTTAAGTGAATTTACTCATAATTTATTTAAAAAAGATAATATTACTGAATGTGATTTATTAGATGCTATTAATTTAATTAGTGAATATAGAGAGCAATTAATTGATAAGAGAATTGAGTTCTTTATGTATATTAATAAATCAATACTAGAATATTCTAATTTAGTTAATGAAATTATTAAGCTATATCCTAATTCATTTATTCTAGAAGAAAAGGTAGATAGTAAGTTTTTAGATTTACTTGAAAAGCAGGAATCTAAGATATTTAATAGGATATTAAAACCTTTAAAGAAAAGAGGTCCTAAGTTTAAAAATCTGTTCTAAAAGACTTTACCTTAGATTACTAATCATCTAATATGACATTAGTTAAGTTGTATGACTTTTTATTTCCACACCTCAAGAAGGTAAAAAGATATTAATCATAGATGATGATTTATCTATACGCTTTACTCTAAAAAAGATTCTCTCAATTCTTTCAAATATTAAGATATATTCTTCAGAGGATGGAATACAGGGTCTAGGATATGCATTTATACTTAAACCAGATCTAATAGTAATAGATTCTACATTACCTAAATATTCCGGTAGAGAATTAATTGAATACTTATCAACTAACTCTTATTTTAAAGAAAAAAATATACCAATAATTGTTCTTAACGAATCTAATACTAGTTTAAATATTTCAAATAACAACTTCGATGAGATATTTAAAACAGATAAAAACTTTCCTAATGTATTAATTAATAAAATCGCTAAACTACTTAATTTACAAAATACTCAAGTATTTAATTCAAGAATATATAAAGTAACTAACTATCTTGCTAAAAAAATAATATCCTACTCTAATGTTTCAACGATTAATTTTAATAAACAAGTTGTAGGTAATATTAATTACTCTAATAATATATTAAAAAGATTAACTTCTAAGATAAATTTTATATTTAATCAACTTCTCAGTAGTTTTTATCTAACTATATTCTTTATACTTCTAGGTAAAAAAGATCATGAAGAAAATATAGAACAAAAGAAAAAGGATGCTATTAAATTTAGAAGCAAGATATACCCAAGTATTGGACTTAGTTTAGCAATATTAATATTTATATGTATACAAGTTACGTTAATATTAACTTCTATAGGTGTAATATCATTTATTGGTACTAAAATAGTAAATGCAGCTAGTTACACTTGGGATGGTGGAGGATTAACTAATAACTGGAGTGATTGTGATAACTGGAGTACAAATATATGTCCAGTTGCTGAAGATAGCGTTACCTTTAATGGGACATCTACTAAAGATTCAGTAATTGATGCTTCATGGGGTGGTAGTATTACTTCTATTACAATGTCGGCTGGTTATACTGGGACTGTTTCAATGGAGAGAAGTTTAACTATGTCATCTGTATTTACTCAAAGTAGTGGTACATTTAATGCAAGTAATCAAGCCTTTGATTTGAATCATGATTTTATTCTTAACACTGGGGCTATATTTACAGCGCCATCAACAACTTTTAATATTGCAAAATCTTTTACAATTAACGGAGGAACTTTTAATCATAATGGGGGTACTATTATCTTTGATTCAACCTCTGCAGGTACATTTAGTTGTAACAATATATCACTTAATCTTGTACAGATCACTCATGGATCAAGTGGTTCTGCGACTAAAACAATTAATAGTAATTGTAATTTACCATTAGGAAATGATCCTTTAAGTTCAGGTAATGTTATCCTTAACGGAACACTATCAGGGAGTGGAGCCTTTGCTTATGCTAGTTCTACAAGAACATTAACTTTAAATACAGGATCTAGTTTGTCAGGATTTAGTAGTTTAGCTTTAGGAGCAAATAACTTAACTGTAAGTGGAGCTACAATAGATTTTTCTAGTTATTCTGCATTCAGTATAACTTCAACACTTACATTATCCTCTGGAACTTTAACACTACCTAATAATGCTAATCTAAATGGAACATTAGTAATAAGTGGGGGAACATTTAATGCACCTAGTGGGAATATGTATTTAGGATATAACCTTACCATATCTGGAGCTTCTGTGTTTAATCATAACAATGGTAGTGTGATATTTGATGGAGTAGGTGGTCAGGTCACATGTAATAATTCTGTTTTTAATAGTGTTGTCATTTCAGTATTAAGTGCAACAATGACTGTAAATAGTGATTGTAATTTACCATTGGGTAATAATCCCGTTATAACTGGGCCAAGTGCAGCTGTTGCAATAAATGGTACTTTAAGCGGTTCTGGGACAATTACCAAAACAGGGAGTACCTTTACTTTGAATGCAGGAGCTTCCCTAAGTGGGTTTAATGGCTATTCTGGTAGCGGGTTTACTGTAGCTGGCGCAATACTCGATTTATCTACATTCTCAACTTTTTCTACAAGTTCATTTACTATTAGCTCAGGAACCGTAACTTTACCAGATGGTGCTGATATTAACACAACGTTAACAATATCAGGAGGGACATTTAATGCACCTAGTGGAAACATGACAGTAGCTGGTGCTTTAACTGTAACAGGCACTCCTACATTTAATCATAATAATGGAACTGTAATATTTGATGGTGGAACTGCTATATTAAGTTGTAATAGTATTAGCTTTAATTCAGTACTGCTGAGTCATACTAATACTAAGACGGTTAACAGTAACTGTAACTTACCGTTGGGCGAGAACCCAACTATAGCTAGTGCAGTGACTTTAAATGGAGTACTTACTGGTATAGGTACTTTATACACAACAACAGGTACGCTTACTGTGCAAAATGGTGCACAATTAACAGGTTTTAGTTCTCTAATATTGGGTGGGCCATTAACACTTTCAGCTATATCTTCAAGTACAGCTCTAGATTTAAGTTCGTATAATGTGGTTGACCTAAATGGTGGTCTTGTTTTAAATACTCCAACGGCACCCTATACAAATACATTTACAGCACCCCCAACTAATATGGCTATTGCAGGTAATTTAACCATTAGCAGTGGGAGCGTATTTAATCATAATAATGGAAGTATTACCTTTGATGGAGGTACAGCAATCCTAAGTTGTAATAACACAATCTTTAACGATGTAGACTTTAACTTATTGGTTAATTCAAACTTTTCAACTGGAGTAAAAACAATAAACAGTAGCTGCCAACTACCACTGGGTAATAATCCAACTATAATAGGAAGAGTGGTATTAAGTGGAACCCTTTCAGGTAGTGGTAAAATAACTATAGCTGGAGGAGGATCTTCAACATTTAGTGCAGGCGCAGTTCTTGATGGATTTAACGGGATTGAGTTTGCAAACACTTCAAATGGGAATGTAACAATAACTGATGTAGATCTTGATTTTAGCAATTATTCAACAGCTATCTTTACTGTTTCACCAAACCCTGCTAGTAGTGCTGTTATACTTAATTCCGGTTCATTAAAACTGCCAAGTAACTCATACTTTAATAATAATCTGACTATAAATGGAGGTACTTTTACAGCTTCAAGTGAAAATACTTATTTGCAGGGAGCTTTAACTATATCAGGTACTCCTACATTTAATCATAATAATGGGACTTTCATATTTAATAATGGAACAAGTGCAACTTTAGAGTGTAATAATGTGAATTTTAACAAGGTTGAATTTACAAATATAGGGGGATATACAGTAAATGAAAGCTGTATACTTCCATTGGGCTCCGACCCTTTAGTTCTTAGCAGACTAACTATTAAAGGCAGTGTAATTGGAACTGGAACTATAACCTTAGATAGAGGAGCAAGTATAATTACTCCAGTTAATGCTCTGCAGGGTTTTACAGGCTTGTTAGGCGGAGCTAATGGGTCAATGGCATTATCTTCAGTAGAAGGAGGCGCTTCATTGGATTTTACTGACTACACAGTGTTTTACTTTCAAAGACAAATAGGGATACAGTCAGGCTCGGTTTTAATTGCACCTAAAGGAGAAATGTCATTAGCAGGTTTACATGTTTCTGAAGGAGGTACATTTATTCATAATAATGGAACAGTAAATATAATAAACGGATTAGCAAAATCATATATTTGGGGAAGTAATGTCTTTAATAATCTTAAAAAAATAACAGATGTTACTGAAGATTTGAATCTTATTAATGGAGACACTCAAACAGTACTAGGAACGTTAACCCTAAAGGGAACTTCAAGTGGGTTTTTGGAACTAAGATCAGCAGGGTTTGAAGAAGGATCCCTATCAAGTAATATATCTACCCCAGGCCAACCATGGAACATAGACATACAAGGAAGCGTAGACATAGAATACGTAGATGTCCAAGACAGTAACAATATAGGAAGTGTAATACAAGCTGCAAATAAGAATATTGTTGACTCAGGTAACAACACTGGTTGGAACTTTAATAACCCAACTATCACTGATATATCAATAAGTAATCTAACTCTTGGTTCATTTACCACAAATACTAAACCTATCATTAACTTTAATATATCAGACCCTAATACT
>JBGSZB010000034.1:0-22202 GCA_041750555.1 Candidatus Dojkabacteria bacterium
TAAAAACTAGTAAATCTTTATGTGTTTCTATATATATAAAATCATCTGCTAATTCAATTAATTCTTTATTTGCTGTTTTCTTAAAAGCTATTACCTCTACTAAACAACCAAATGATTGTAAGTAACTAACAACTGGTTTAAAATCTCCATCTCCTGACATTAATACAATTGCATCTACCTTAGGAGCTAGTCTTACAGCATCCATTGCAATACCTACATCCCAATCTCCCTTCTTAGCTCCACCTAAAAAAGTTTGTAATGGTTTTTCTTTAGTTTCAAATCCTGCATTATTTACTGCATCAAAAAATTCATTATCTTCTCCTGGTTGTGCATTTATTACATAAGCTATTGCTCTTGTTAATATTCTATCTTGTACAGCAAGAGGTAATAGATTCCTAAAATTTATTTTCCCTTTATATATATTTTTAGCTGAGTAATACAGGTTTTGTACATCAACTAACACCCCTACTCTTTGATTTTTATTTCTAACAATCATTTTCTTTATTTAATATTTAAATATAATTTAACTCTTGATTATACAATATATAATTTATTTCTAAATTAAACTAGTTTAATAATACATATACTAATTCTTTATTGTAAAGAAATTAAATTTAAGATAAAGTATTTTAGTTGTTTATTACATAATGATGTTATCAAAATCTTTAAAAATTTTTATTCTAATAAGCTTAACTATATTTTTAAGTTTTACACTAAATACACTAGTAACTAAAGTTTTAGCATTAAGTATTAATAATCCATCAAGTAACTATTATCTAAACTCAACTCATAATTTTTCCTTAAGTGCTAATTTTACTGAAAGTAATATTTATGCAATTAGAATTAAGTTGAACATAACTAATGCAACTATTAATAGTTTTACTCCAACGTCAGGTTGGTTAGCAACAATTGGTGAATGTAGTGGAGATAGCCTATATACTTCAACTGAAGTTTGTGTAAGTTTAGCTAAATCTTCTCCAATTACGAGCGGAGATATTTTAGGAACAATAAACATTACAATGAATAATTTAGGGACAGTAACCCTCGTTCAAGGTGATTCTAATGGATATTCAGATGGTTCACAGTTTTACCCATATACAGGAACTCTTTTAAGTTTAACAGTTGTTAATGAGCCAGAGGCTCCAGTTGATGATGGAGATGATGAAGAAGATGATGATACTGAAGTACCTGATAATAATGGAGGAAATACACCAACTACTCCTACTACCCCTACAACACCTACCACTCCAACAACTCCTAATAATCCTCCAACTACAGGTAGTGATGATGATGGTGAGGAAATAATAAGTTATCCATTAATTGATGATGAAGTTAAAACCTTTATATCAGGAACTAATTCTGAAGTTTCAAGTGATACTGTAAATGCTAATATATTAAAGGCAATATTAGGTATTAATATGCTTTTAATAGGTACTACCCTATTCTTCTTATACAGAACACTAAAAAGTTAATTATTCGTATCTTAAAGCTTCTAGTGGAGAAATTCTTGTTGCTCTATATGCAGGATAATATCCAGTTACTAATCCAATTAAAAGAGCTACAACAAGTATTAAAAGTGCAGTTTCTAGTGGTAGGTAAGATATATTTACAAATAGATTAGCTCTACTTAGTGAAATTACACTAATTAGTAATGAGAATATAAATCCACCTAATAAACCGCCTATTATACCTACAATAGTTCCAAAAAGAGATATTAATATTGATTCAGATAAGAATAGTTGTTTAGTTTCTCTTGAACTTAATCCAATAACCTTCATAATACCAACCTCTTTAGTTCTTTCAAGTAATGAGACAGTTAGTGTATTAAACATACCGAGGGATGCAACACTTAGTGCGACAATACCAACTGCTAAGAATACAGTTCTTGCAGTATTAAATAATTGTTCTATTTGAGTAATAGTATCTAATACAGAAGTAGTTTTATATCCTTGTATTTCAAATGAATCTCTAACAGATTGAACCATGCTTTGATCTGAGGTTACAATTCTTGCTTGAGTGTAATCAATATTCCCAAACATCTCTATAGTTTTTATTGGGATGTATATAACTGGGGTATCTTGATTAGCAATAACTCCAACTATTTTATACTTTTGAAAAGTAGTCTCTACCTCTACTTCATTTTTATTACTATCATTAGTTAACACAAATGATAAATCAATTTCCCTACCTATAGCTTCACTTGATGATAATCCAATATTTCTAAGTAATGCTAAGTTAACTACAGCGTCCTTAATATAGTTACTTCCAATATCAACAGTAACTAAATCTTCATTCTCATCAGTTGTAGTTAGTGATTCTTCACTCTCCTCTACATCTACAATATATTCAGGCAAAGAATCACTATTAAAATATTGACCTTCAATTAATGAAAAATCAGAATAATTTAAATATTTAGATTGAACACTAAACACCACTGCATCTAAATTACTTTCTTGATACTCAATTCTTCCGGCCATATTTAAGATAGGTAGTGCATCAGTAACATTATCAAACTTTTTAAACTCCTCTATACTTTCGTTATTTATTACCAATTGTCTTGCATTACTTGGATATATATCTAATTGATTTAAAACAGCAAGAGATGCAACTCTAGAAATAACTAATCTTTCAATACCAAACCCAATGGATAATAGAAAGACGGTGAATGCAATACCAATAGATATTCCACCTATTGTAATTATTGCTCTAGTTTTTCTAAAGAATAAACTTCTAATAGCGATATCAAGTAATTGAGTAGGTTTAATACTATTAGGTTTAGTTAACTTAGTAAAAGAGATTAATCTATCGTAACTTGCTTCTAATATAAATCTTGAGTTTTTAAGAGGTGTTGGTAGAAACTTAAAACTTAATAATAGATAAAGCGTTTTAACAATTAAAGACATTAATACAAATAAAGTTGTACTAAATGCATCAACAGTATTTATTAATAATCCCTTAATCCTTTGAAATATATTTAAAGTATCAGCCTTAACTGCTTCAGGATCTATTGGAGTTATATCTAGTTTACTAACAGCTCTAGTTCCACTTTCAACAAACTTAGAATAATCTATTAAATATTTCTTAAGTTCTCTCATTGAGTTATCTTTTGTATTTATTACTTCTACTACTCTTCCATCAAATACTCTTACAACAATATCTGATAGTTCTACGTTATTTAAATCATGAGTAACCATTAACACTGTTCTACCATTTTTACAAAGCTCTGATAGGATATTTACTAAATTTAAACCACTCTCATAATCTAAGTTACCAGTTGGTTCATCAGCTACAATTACTTCTGGATCAGTTACCAATGCTCTTGCAACAGCAATTTTTTGTTGTTGACCATATGATAATTCAGTTGGATAAAAGTTTACCCATGGTTTCATACCCATTAATGCTATTAACTCCATAGCTCTTGTATATGCTTTGTAACTAGGTACACCATGTAAAAGTAATGGAAAAGCTACATTATTTAAAACATTAGCAGATTTAATCCAATTAGGTTGCTGAGTTATTACTCCAACTCTCTCTTTACGAAAGTTAGTAGTTGTTTCAACATCTTCTCTATCTAATCTAAAACCTCCTATTGATAATTCACCTTTATCAGGTTTCTCTAATCCTAAAAGTAAATTAAGTAATGTAGATTTACCACTACCAGATGGCCCAAATACTACAATAAATTTATTCTGAGGTAATGTTAAATTAACATCTTTTAATACTTTAACTACATTATCTCTAACAGGAAAAGACTTTTCTAATGCCTTAACTCTAATATATTCTTTGTTATCACCAAAAGAGGTAGTTAATTTCATTGATTTAATCACATATATTTATTGATATATATTAGTTAATTTTGATTGTGATGTCCATGTTTTTTAAAAAATATACAGAATTATAATATTTACTAGATAAAAAAAGACCCCAATTTCTTGGGGTCTTTTAATGATTTTAATCAATGAGATTAGTATAGAGAGTTGTAGTTTCTACTACCACCTCTTCTATCACTATTGTAATCTCTTCTGTTGTCTCTATTGTCTCTATCATTTCTTTCTCTTCTAACTTTAGGTCTAGCTAAGTTAACTTCGATCATTTGACCAGCGATCTCTTTTCCATTCATTTCACTAATTGCTTTTTGAGCTTCCTCTCCATTAGCAAAAGTAATAAATGCAAAGTTCTTTCCTTCTGGTTTGTATGAATCTTTAATCTCTCCAAAAGCTTTAAACTCTTGAACGATTTCTTCAATACTAGTTGAAGGTGAAACATTTCCGATAAAGATTCTGTTTGTCTCTGTTTGTCCATTGTTAGTTCTCTCTTCTCTTGGTTGAGCGATTTGAACAATTAACTCTCTTCCATCCATTAAATATCCATTCATTTCAGAAACTGCACTTGCTGCTGCTTCTTCTGATGCATAAGTAATGAAAGCAAAACCTTTGTTTTCTGGTTTGTAAGTGTCTACCATTTCTCCGAATTTTTGGAATAATTCCAAAATACTTTCTTTAGTAGCACTATAAGGTAAGTTCCTTATTACGATTCTTTTTTTGTCCTCCATTTTAAATAAAATATGTAAAAAATTAAATTACTTCAGAATTAGGGAATATTTTAGTGCAGTAAGGTAACCGAACATAAATACTATAATCTAAGTATTAACATATTTTAACATATATATAAGAATATACATATTATTATAATATTTATATAACTTTAGTAATCCCTTAAAATAAAGGCTAAATATATGATATATTGTAATATTAGGGTTTAATATTTTATTTAAAAATAAATGGATTATAAAATCGGAACAAAAGAATCTCCAATGCAACTAAAGACACCTCCATTAACAAGTTCCTATACAATGCATGTTGAAGAGAGGGAGGGAAATAAAGTTTTAGTTTGCACAGTTGGTAAAACAGTCCTATTATACGATATACGTTGTTTAGATGATCTGCATTCAATGCTTAAAGAAAATGGTAATTGGATAGAACTTGGAAGTTCAGATGAACAAAAACCAGCAAAAGAAGGAACAATAGAAGCATGGGGGCGATCAGTCAAAAATCCAGTTAAAGGTTGGTACGGATTAAAAAAAGGGCTAAGAGGACGTTTTGGCATGTATATACCACCTTTAATGGAGAAACTTGGACTTGCAGAACTAACACACGATCCCAGAGGTAATAAGATGAGAGCTAAATAAGTATATAGATATATTTTAATATCCATATATCTAGTAATAGGCTCTAATACTTATTGAGATAAATTGATTATTATTCTAATATTTAATATATCTTTTTTATACTTCTTATGAGCAAAAATAAAATTTGTCAGAGTTGCGGTTATCCTATGGAGAAAGATAAGAATGGTGGTGGTACAAACACTGATGGTACTTTAAGCGAAAAGTATTGTTCAATGTGTTATCAAAATGGGAAATTTATGAATCCACCTGAAGTTGATACGGCTGAAAAATTTCAAAAGTACTGTGTTCAAGAAATGAAAAAAGATGGTATGAATGGTATGCTTGCATGGATATTAACAAGAGGAATTCCTAAATTAGAAAGGTGGAAAAAATACTAAAGAGTGTCATCCTCTTCTCTATTTAAATTATCAACTAATTCTTCTTCATTGTCTGCATATACACTTAATTCTTTTCTTTCATTATCGAAATAGTATACTTTACCATCCTTAACCTTACTTAATGCTAAACAATATGAATCTTCATTTGCAATAGCTACATATCCTTCAGGTAAATAGTTACTCCACCCATTAGGGTTATTATTCTCTCTAACTACATCATCAAATGTATGTTCTAAATCTTCTTCATCTCTTACTGGAAAGAAATTATAGTAACCCCAACTAAATCCATTACTCTTTAATAACATATCTCTAATTACTTTAGGATACTTAATACCTAATATATTCTCTACACTATCTATATATTTATCTTCTGTAGTTACTTTTCTAGGGGTTTTCATAAATTTATAAATAACTAATCTTTATATATCTTCTATAAAATTTATCACTAATTTAATATCAGGAGTGACTCTTTTTTTATCAAGAATTTCTAAGCCTTCATTAATATATTGACTCATTCCTACTTCTTTAGCAAATCTCACAAAGAATAAAGAGACCTCTCTTCTGTATTGGTCTTTTTTAGATTCAAAATTAGTATAACTTAATCCAATTAAATTATCGTATCTGTCTGCTACTTTAATTTTTATCGCTTTTAAACGGATATTAGGATCCTTATATTTATCAATTTCTTGAAAATAATATGATCTATCTGAACTTGAATTATGATCACTATAGATCTTTTCTGTTAATAACCCAACTATTTCTGCTACTTCATTTCCAAATAATTTAGTTATGTCTTCTAATTTTATGTAATTATCCTCGACAGAATCATGTAGTATAGAAGCTATTAATAAATTAATATCATTCTCACCTAATTTAATTAACCAGTAATATACTCTAACTAAATGATGCCAGTAAGGTTCATTATCTGGATCTGGAGATAATATTCTTTTAGTGCTTTTAGCTCTTAATGAAACTAAGTTAATGGCTTCTTTAATATGTGAATTAGATATATTTACTATCAAATGATTAAATTTAATTTGTACAATTATTTTATTATATTACCATTGATATTATTATCGAAATACTAATTTAATTGTAATAATATATTCAAGTAATAGTGAAATCTCTAATAAATAAGTTTACAATAATATATATTTATTAATTTCTATTATGGATACAGAGAAAACATACAAAAGATTAAGGTTATGGAATGCAGTTATGTCTTTAATTCACTTAGTTCAAGCTGTTGTTATGTTTGCTATAAGTAAGGATTTTAATATTCCACTAACTACTACTTTCTTAGATTTTAATTTACAAGCTAATACTGTTCTACCTGTAACTAATGAAATTTTAAAATTAAATTTAGGTCACTTTATATCTATTTTCTTATTCTTATCTGCATTCTTTCATTTACTATTAATATTACCTGGTATTTATGAGTGGTATATTAAGAATTTAAAAAAGAAAATTAACTATTTAAGATGGATAGAATATGCTTTTAGTTCTTCAGTAATGATTGTAGCTATAGCAATACTTTGTGGTATGTTTGATTTACCTAGTTTAATATTAATATTTGGATTAAATGCAATGATGAATCTATTTGGTTTAATGATGGAATTGCATAATCAAACAACTAGTAAGACTAATTGGGCATCATTTATCTTTGGAACAATTGCTGGAATATTACCTTGGATTGTAATTACAATGTATTTTGTAGGAGCTGTTTCATCTGTTAGTACTAATATACCAAGTTTTGTATATGCAATTCTACTTTCAATTTTTGTATTCTTTAACTGTTTTGCTATTAATATGTTTTTACAATACAAAAAGGTAGGTCCATGGAAAAACTATTTATTTGGAGAAAAAGTATATATTATCCTAAGTCTATTAGCTAAATCAGCTCTAGCTTGGCAAATATTCTCAGGGACATTAAGGCCGATGTGATTAGGGTTAGGTGTAATTAAATCTGGCGGAAGTTCTGTTCGCTTATTCGCAACCTCATTATATTCGATGGGCAGGCTCTTTTCAATACTTTAGAGATGATGAAATCAGTAAATAACCAGAGTAATTCAATTCTTTTGAATTTTAATTATTAGGGATTTCTTAGCAAATTTATTAATTGCTCTATAGATTGTTTCAACTCTGTTTCGGTGAAATCAGATGATTGCATTGTATGATTTTCAGGATGGTGTACTTTGTTTCTTATAAAAGTAGACAAAGTAACGTTTTCTTGATTTTTAGCTATTCCTCCGAATTCTGGCGTCCATGTCTTTTCAAGTGCGAGTTTTGTTTGTAAATAGTTCACCTCAAACTTAGTCTGTTTGCCTCTTTCATCTGCATCAGCCTGATCAATAGCTTTAGAAATGTACCATTCATGTAAGGCACCATATAACTCATCGTGAAATTCTATTGTTGGCATATGAAATGCAAAATGATTAATTTCACCCCATGAAGGACTCCATGAGAATAATCCCCAATTGTTATCTCTAGCATTATCAATAACTACTTCATTTGTTGCATCATCTCGTCTAAACAATAAAAGGTTCGCTTTGTTTTGAATTGCATTTTTAAATAAATATGGAGAATGGGTAGAAATAAAAATTTGCTTAGTTTTGGATTCTTCAAGAAGTAGCTCAAGAAGCTTTGATTGAGCTTTAGGGTGTAAGTGTAACTCTGGTTCATCAATTAAATATATTATCGAACCTTTTGACTGACCGGCTATATTTTTTAAAAGCAACAGCGTTAAAATAATTTCAACTCCAGAACCAAGTTGTGCAATATCAATCTGGGTCAATGTATCATCGTTTCTCAATGCCATAAAGGCGTGAGTGTATGGATGAAGAATAGTTAATAATTCAATACCGATTTTTTCAAATAATTCATTTCCAAAGAATTCTTTTAAATCTTGTGTAGTTTTTTTGCCTATACTTTTATCTGTAATTTCTTCAACAAGTTTAAAGTAATCACCCTGAATACTCTGCTTAACTTTTTCAATGTTTTCTGATGTTAGATTTTTAGCGAAACTCCAATTTAAATCATCGCATATTCGTTCGAAAGTTGTTTTGTAATTACCCGTTGTAAGTTGCCTTGTTCTGTTTTTATCAAAATAAAATACATTAAGTTCTTCTTCGCTAATTCTGTCATTGTCGAAAATTTTATCTCGTCCATCAACTGTTTTATTAATACTAACTCCGTCTTTCAAATACACATCGGTTTCAAGAAGAAACTGAGAACTTATTTGAAAAGGTGACGAAAGTAACTTTCCTCGTTCTTTTGTATCTCTTTTCTTCGCCGTGAACTTGTAACCAGTCGAATTAAAAGAATATGTTCTATAGAAATCAATTGAGGATTTGCATGAAAAAGTATCTGTTGTCCCTATTATTGATATCTCAGAATTAAAATTGTTGAAATGATTAATTGAGATGCGATTTTCAGCTGTAAAACTATTCATTGTAAGTAGATTTATCGCTTCTAATATTGTCGTTTTACCATTACCGTTTTCACCAATTAGGATGTTCAAACCACTACCTACGGTGCCATTTGGGATTGATAATCCGACTTCTTTATCTTCAAAGCATTTATAATTCTCTATTTTTAAACGTTTAATAAAAATCGACATTTTAATATTTATTAATTAACGGTTTTCCACGTCTACTATTTGTTTTCATTTGCTAATGGACTTATTTAAATTATTTAGTGAATTTTTGAGATTACCCTGCAATGTAGTATCAATCAGAAGGTTTTCAAAATAACTATTTACTGCCTTTTTGAAATCCCTAAAGTAGTTATTTGTATGAAAAAACATTTTTTCGATTTTCTTCCCTGAGTCTTCATCAAATACCTCTTTCCAATATATTCCTGCTTTTGAGTTTGCTTTGTTATCGAGTGAATTTGCAATTACAGTATTGTTTCCTTTAATGAAATATTCATGCACCAAACCGCATCTGAAAATAGTATAAAGTGCATAATGTTGCTTTCCTCTAACTGAATTTGGATACGGAGTACCTGCAATTGTAATTTGAAAATCACAATAATAATTAGTCTCATATTCATAACTTAAGTATTTTTCTTGAAATGCATTAAAATTACTCTCAGATTCACTTGAAATTCCCGATTTCCCTGTTAGTAATCCTCCAATAAACTCAGAATAAGAAAGCAGTCCTAATGCAACTAAGTAATTAGCACCGCTTTTTATTCCTTTTTCTATATCGGAATAGATGAAGCCAAAGATATATTCATCAAAAAACTCAATTATTTCAGTTTTATCCATAAGTTTAAGTCTAAAAGTTTATTTCATCGGCCATTCCTTAATTAAGCCATCAATCTCTTTCATAACCCTATCAGTATTTACTAAAGAAACAATGATTTTCTGATAATGTAAAACCTCATCAAAACTCAATTTGCGACCTTTTCTATCTTTTAGCCATTTTTGAGCAGGTTGGTATCCACCAATATAAAATTCCCATGCAATTTGAGATACACTATCAAAGTATTGAGTATCATTTATCCAAACCTTGTTTTCTGAATACTTTGGATTTATAACTTCGTTTTCTCCTGCAACTGGATAGTGAGTAATCAATGAACCACTATTTGCATGTTCCATTAAATGATATTGACGAATTTCTCTACCTTTTTCGACGAGTGACCAGAATAACTTTTGATCTGATGTAAATGGAATTCGAGGAAAATCAATTTTCAAGAATTCTTTATATCGTTCTAGATATGTTGGAGAGTGTAAGATTGCGTAAATATAATCTAGAATATCTAAAGGATTGAATGTACCTTCTTTGCCTGAATCGGCGTGTTCGTGGTCAGGAATGAATTGAATTTTAAGCTTTTTGGCAATCTCATCAACAATTTGTTGATCAAAATTTGATTGGCGATAAACTTTTGACTCAAGTGGTTGTTCAAAATACTGATAAAGTGGGAATGAATAGGTTTGGTCAGTAACAAAATGTTTGACAACAATTTGCTTTGAAAGTAATGCGTTTGGAAAATTGTTTTTTGCGTAAATTCCTATATTAATGGAAATGTTTTTTTCAACCATATTATTCATAATTTTGCTGCGGCTACGTTGTAGTAAGTTATTGTCATAAACTGTTAATCGATCATCGAAAGGTCTGTAGGAAAGATCTTTTATCTTCTGAATTACATTTGGGAACCTTTCAAGTAAGTTTTCTTTTTCCATACTCACTAAATGATCATCATCCCCTGTTACAATTCCAACTGACTTTATCTGGCATAACTTGTTAATCTGAATAAAAAGTTCGTATTCTTTGCTTAATACAAAATCTTTTTTGACAAAGAAATATTCCGGTTTTCTATAATTTAGTTCACTCCAATTAATAGAGGTAATTGAACTTGTATTCAAAAAGTCATATTTTGTCTCTCTTATTCCATAAAGATCATAATTATAGACTTTCGCAAAGCCTTTAGTATATTGTTTGTTTTTTACTAAGATATTAATGCTGACACCTTGTTGAATATCAAAAACATTTTCATCCTTTTCTCCATCAGGTGTTTTCTCTTGTTTTTTAGAATTTCCATGCAAATCTAAAATATAGATTTTATCAAAAGTTTCAATTAAAGATTTACGCATTTGCCTATGAATCAAACCGTTAGTAAATGAATTATTTGAAATGTATGCAATTACTCCTTCGCCATTCTTCTCTATGAGCCATTGCGCATAACGGATAAACTTTATGTAATCATCTGAAAGTGGCTGAATATTTCTCTCATTCAAATTTATTTTATAATCTTTCATTAAAATTTTAATCCATTCCCCCTTATTAGAACTACTTACTGAATAAGGAGGATTGCCCATAACAATCATAATTGGCTTTTCTTTCTTCACTTCATTAGCTTCCAAGCTTTCAGTAGTAAGCCATTGAGAGAATAAATCTCTTTCATGTGCTTGGGCTTCTTCAAGAGAGTTTGTAAGATATACGCCTAATCGCTTTCCATGTCCTTTTGACGAATCATAACCAGTTTCCGCGAGGGTAATATCAAGTTTAAGATGCGCCATTGCGTAACTCGCCATGAGTATTTCAAATCCATGAAGTCTTGGAAGTAAATGTTCATCAACATAACCTTGCCAAATACCTTGTTGTCCTTTAAATTTCGAGTTGTAGATATGTTTTATTACATGATCAAGAAATGTTCCTGTACCAGTTGCAGGGTCGAGTACTTGAACTCTATGTTCCATTACTTTCTGTTTTTTCTTGTTGCCTTGCACCTCTTTTTCAACTTCAATCTTGCTTGTATCTGCTAATCCATCAGTAATACTAAATTCGTTTTTTAAAATATCGTCAACAGCTCTTACAATGAAATCAACAACTGGTCCAGGAGTATAGTAAACACCTCTTGATTTACGCATCTTTGGGTCATATTCCGACAAGAAAGTTTCATAAAAGTGAACAATTACATCACTTTGTTTTGTATCCTTTCCATAGTGTTCTAAGAGTTCCCGAACATTTACATGATTAAATAGCTCTGCTAAATCATCAACAATCCAAACAATACGATCATCAATATTGTATCCTGCAATTGTATGGAAAAAGTTTCTCAGAAATGGGTTTGATTTTGGTAATAGCTTGTTTGCTTCGTCTCGATTAAAGTTTTCTGGTGTATCATCGTGATACCTTGCCGCAAACATTCCATATGCAACTGTTTGAGCATATAAATCAGCATACTGTTCAAGTGATAAATCGTGAATAAGCATTTCCTTGAACACTTGATATTGCTGTTCAACTTGTCCTTTAACTTCGGATTCCTCTTTTAATGACAGGTAAACAACATTTTTAAGCATCTTGGCTTTTTCAGCCATAAGAGAAGCTAGTTCTTTCGGGCTTCTGATAGAAATTGTCTTAAGTGTGGTAAAGTTTTTAAGGACACTTTCAAGTAGCGGAATATTCTCAGGTAATAACTCAATCTGACTATTTACAAGCCTTGCAATCGCAACTTTTTGAACTTCCTCCCCATTTAGGTAAAAGTGGAAATCAATGTAGTTTGTAAAACAAAGATTGTTTAGTGAAGATTTGTACCTATTAAATTGATTCTTATTCTTAAACTCTTTTTCAAGTTCAATATCAATGTCTTTTGCTTCAATATATCCTATAGGTGTTTTGCCTTTCAATAATATGAAGTCGGGAGCACCGACTTTTTGCTGTTTGGGGTCGTTTACTGCGTTGATTGAGCTGTTAATATCCTCTACAAGTTTTTGTAATGCTGGGCGATAGGCATGTTCTCTAGCATGACCCGTATTAAACTTGCTTTGTACTTCGACAAGATATTTGTTTACTGCTTCATTCATAAACAGATTATACTGCAAAGAAGTAAGATTAAAAAACAATTGAGTCGGAATAACTAGCTAGTGGCGGAGAGAGAGGGATTCGAACCCCCGGACCCTTGCGAGTCACCTGTTTTCAAGACAGGCCCGATCGACCACTCCGGCATCTCTCCAAGTGCTTGAATTTTATCCTAAATTTTCTCTAAATGCTATACTATAATGTTCAATAATTAGTATACTATTACAATGGATAAAAATTTAAAAAAGAACAGAACTAAATCAAGAATATTAATCCCTAAATCAAGACTAGATGTAGCAAAAGAGAATAAGTTAAGAAAAAGTAGCTCAATAAAAAAGTTAAATATACCAAGTAGAAAAAGTAAAAAAGAACTAGTTAGAAAATTTAGAAAAATAGCAATGGTTGTTGGAGGTGTACTACTTTTAGTTGGCGTAATAGGAGCAATAAGAGTATTTGCATACTTACAAGATATAAATTCACAACTACCAACCCCAGAAAGCGTATTTCCTGATCAACCTGTAGCTAGCGAAATTTATGATAGAAACGGAGAAAGATTAAGAAGAATATTTAATGAATACAATAGTGATCCAGTAGATATATCCCAAGTACCAGAGAATGTTAAATGGGCATTCTTAGCTGCTGAGGATATAGACTTTTATACACATCAAGGATTTGACTTAGTAGGTTTAGTTAGATGTGGAATACAAAACGTAATAAGTTCAGAAATAGCTTGTGGAGGTAGTACAGTAACACAACAATTAGTAAAAATTACAGCTCCTGGAATAGGTAATGCAGTAACAATAGAAAGAAAAGTAAAAGAGCTATTACTAGCCATTAGAGTAGAACAACAATACGATAAAGATCAGATATTAGAAATGTATTTAAGAGTTGCACCATTTGGATCAAATATATATGGAGTAAAAACAGCTTCTAACTTCTACTTTGGTAAAGAATTAAAAGACTTAAGTTTAGCAGAAGCTTCAATATTAGCTGCTGTTATACAAGATCCTGTAGTATTATCCCCTACTCTATCTACAGCTGAGAATGGAAAAGAACTTTTAAATGAAAGACAACAATATATATTAGAACAGTTAAGAGAGAAAAAAGATAAGATAAATAATCAAATTAGAGATAACAATGACGATGACTCAATAGAGGATTTAATTACAGATACTTTAATAGATGAAGCATTAGCAACTGAAGTAACATATATACCTCCTAAATTTAGTGATAGTAAAGCGGGTCATTTTGTAGATTATGTTATTGAAAAATTAACTGAATCTAACTATAAAAATGGAGAAGAACCATTTACCAGAGAAGAGTTACAAAATGGAGGATATAAAATATATACAAGTTTAGATTATTCTCTACAACAAATCGCAGAAAGTTATGTAGCTCAAGGAGTCGCAACTGCAAATAATTCTAACTTAGGTATGGCTAATGCTGCTGTTATGACAATCTCTGCAAAAACTGGAGAGATAATAACAATGGCTGGATCTAAATCTTACTCAGCTCCAGATGAAGGTTGTGATGCTAATGGTGCAACTTGTACTTTTAATGGTCAAGTAAATATATTTAGAACACTTCAATCTCCTGGATCAACAAACAAACCATTTGGTTATTACCTTGCATTTAAAGAAGGTAAGCTATTTACTGGAAGTGTATTACCAGATATTCCTTTAAAGATTACAGATCCTGCAGGTAACCTATACGAACCAAAGAACTGGGATTTAGGATATGCAGGATTAGATACAGCAGCAACAATGCTTAGAAACTCTAGAAATATACCTGCAGTTCAAGTTGTACAAATGGTAGGTGTTCAAAACTACGTAGATAATGCAAAAAGTTTAGGATATACAACATATACAGGACAATATGGACAAGCAGTAATACTAGGTGGAGTTGATGTTTATCCTGATGAACATGTTCAAGCATATACAATATTTGCAAATAACGGAGATGAAGTTATGTTAACTCCTGTGTTAAAGATATTAGATAAAGATAATAACGAGATATATAAGTCAGAGATTGTTAAAAAAAGTATAGCTGATCCACAAGCTGTATATTTAGTTAATCAATCATTATACAATTTAGAAAGTATCTCCCCTGATGGAAGAGACTTTGCAGGAAAGACTGGAACTTCTGAAGATGCAAGAGATGCTTGGCTTATGGTTTGGTCTCCTGATATGGTTACTCTAGCTTGGGGTGGAAACAATAACAATACACCTACAAATAACGCATATCCTGGAGCGGTTCTAAGCCCTTGGATGAGAACATATGTTAGAGATTTATCTGGAACAGAATACTTTAAAGCTGCAACACAATTTACAAGACCTGGGTTTGTATATGAAGGAGGTGGAGATTGTGGTGAAGATGACTGTCTAGGTTTATCAAGAGGTTGGTTAATTAATGATAGAACTCCAGCTAGAGATATTTTAAGAAAACATTTATTAGTATGCAGCGATCAAGAAAATAGATTAGCAAGACCAATAGATATAGCAATGGGCTTAACAAAAAGTGTAACTTACCCATACTTTAAAATGCCAGTAGCTGAATGGCAAGATCAATTAGATAAATGGATGGCAGGAAACAAAGCTGCAGGTGCACTACCTAATGGAGGACCAAATAAACAATGTAATATTGATAGAAGTGGAGGTGCATCAGGTCCATTCTTTGCACTAAGTAGTGTAAGTGGAACTGCAGGTTCCATAAACATTAAAGGAGGTGTATATACAACTAGTGGAACAATAAATTCAGTTTCGTTTAGTTTAGATAACCAAACTATTCCATCATGTACCACAACTGCATACGAATCATTTGATATTACTTGCGATATATCATCCCTTGGACTAGATGAAGGAGTCTACTACTTCCAAGGAAGTGCAACTGATACCGAAGGAAAGACAAATAGCAGTGATGTAATAGATGTAACACTAGGAGATGGAGTATCCTCTAATTTCACTTTTAATCAACTACCACCCAGTTCTCTAACTTGGGGGACTGATGTAGGTTTACCAATTACAAACTATACAATTGAAGTTCAATACACGACCAATTTAAGTAATGTAGTACTACATCAATTAAAAAATGGAACAGATAGTACGCTTGGTACAATGACACCGATAGGGGGTAATAGATTTAGATATACAACATGGGGTAATTCAGTTCCTAATGAAACAGCTACATACAAATTCTATGTAACAGCAATAACTTCATCAGGGAATGGTTCTACAATATCTGAACAAAGTAGTAGTATTAATGTAGTGGGAATTTAATTATTTAACCTCTTCTACTAATTTATTAAACTTTTCAGGAGAATTAATTGCTAATTCAGCTAAAACTTTTCTATCTAAATTAATATTACTTTTCTTAAGACCTCCAATAAATTTACTATAACTTAATCCACTAGGAGATAATGCTGCAGAAATAGTTTTAATCCACTCCTCTCTTAAATCAGCTCTTCTATGTCTTCTATGAGCATAACTATATTGACCTGCATGTAATACAGCTTCTTTAGCTCTTCTATATAGCTTACCATAAGACATTCTATATCCTTTAGTAAGACTTAAAATCTTTTTATGTCTTCTATTTTTTGTTGTACCTCTTTTAATTCTCATTTTTAATTATGTAATAATTTTTTAATTCTTCTAACATTCCCCTTTGAAGTTAAAACAAAATTTCCTGGAACTAACTTCCTTTGAGATTTTCTTTTACTCTTTAAGTGAGAGTTGTTTTTTAATTGCATTTTCTTTCTAATAATTTTACCTGTACCTGTAACTCTAAACCTTTTAGCAGTTCCTTTATGTGTTTTTAATTTGTATGTTTTCATATTATTTATGTCTTAACATTATACTTAAGTTTCTACCCTCCCTTGCCATTGTACTAGTTTCTTTTGCAAAATCTAAATACTTAAGCTTAACTCTCTCAAAAGTACTCTCCATTGACCCTGGAATAGTCCTTCTTTCGAACTTGATTGTTATTTTAGCATTTCCTCCCTTTTCTAGAAACCTTTTTACATTATTTAATTTAATATCGATTTCATTATCTCCAATCTTTGGACTAAACCACCATTCTTTATTTTCAACTGGTTTAGCTTTATTCTTTCTAGCCTTCTTACTTTTCTCGTATTTAAATTTAGACCAATCAACAATTTTTGCTACAGGTTCTTTTGCATTAGGAGATACTAAAACTAAATCTAATTCTCTTTCTCTAGCTATTTCTAATGCTCTAAATCTATTAAGCTTACCTAAATTTTCTCCATTCTCATCAATAACCACAAACTCATTTAACCTTATCCTGTCATTAACTTCGTAAAAGGGAATTTGTGGTATTGCCTTTTTTATCTTTTTAACTCTTTTAATACTCTAAATTCACCTAAATTATAACTTTGAATGATACCAAAAGTATTAATATATCGCAATATCATTGTTGTATATTAATGAAAGCTAATGAGATTTGAGACATCCCAATATTTAATTAAATATCCCTCTCACTAGTTAATTTAATTAAATATTCAGGAACATCCTCCATTTTAATTAAACCTAAATCATTACCATTAAATCTTAAAGATACAGAGTTGTTATTCATCTCTTTTTCCCCTACAACAACCTGAACACTAGAGGACTTTTGACTAGCTAAAAATATCTTTCTATTTAAACTCTTAGATGTAGTATCAGTATCAGAAATATATCCTAAATCAGAGATATATCTACAAACATCTAGTGCATAGTTGTAATAGTTTTTATTTATTGGAATAACAATAACTTCATTAGGAGATAATATTTTAGGTAATTTACCCTTAGTATTCTCTAATTCAAAAGCGAATAATCTAAAAGGATTAATCTCCATACTAACTTCAGTTAGGTTACTTAAACTACCTAACTGTGTATTATGATCAATAATTACACTGCTTAAATTCCAATCTCTTTTTAAAACATCAATACCCTTAAATACAATTCTAATACCATCACTAGTATTTAATATTATTTTGTTATTAGAAATACCTTCATTTTTAAAAATATTAGATAGTGACTCTATAAACTCCATCTCTTTATCAGAACTATATATATCTACTTTAAAATCAATAAGAAGTGATTTGAAGTATTGTATATATTGATTAAATGATCCTATTAAATCAAATAACTCAATACCACTTAAATATTTTTTAACAATAATACTTCTATGAGATTGTTTATCACTATTTAAAAAATCATCTTCAATTACACAACTAGTTTTTAATGTAATAGGAAATTCTTTATTGTTTCTAGGTTTACTTAAAAATGCATTATCTAAATGTTCAAAACACTCTTTTAAATTATCTACGTTATTTACATAAATATCATAAAAACTATCATTAAGAATATGTTTATCGTATAAATTCTCAATTTTGTTTAATATTGCACTACCAGATTCGTTAAGTAATATACTATTACCTACTAATTTACCCAGTGATATATTCTCTAATATATTAGTAAACTTTCTATTCTTTTCTTCTTCCTTTGTTTTTAAAAAGTCTTCTAACTCTCCTTCGTTATTAAATACAACGCCATATACTCTTTGCATTAACGGTCTAGTTATATCGTTATTCCAATGACTTTCATCACTTTTTAATATTTTAATAGGTCCTAATTCTTTAGTGTTTTTAACATGTGGACCTCTACATAAATCTATAAAGTCCCCTAGTTTATAGAAACTTAATTCTAAATCAGGAATATTTTTAATTAATTCTACTTTATATATTTGACCCCTTTGTAAAAGCATTGTAACTGCTTCTTCTCTATTAATTATCATTTGGGTTAAATCTAGTTTCTCTCCCCTTATCCTATTAGCTTCCTTTTCAATAACTTCTAAATCTTTAGGTTTTATCTTTCTATTAATATCAAATTCATAATAAAAGCCCTCACGAGTTACAGGCCCTATACCAACTTTAGCTTTAGGAAATTTTTTTAATACAGCCATAGCAACTACATGTGCTGCACTATGTCTTGCTTCATCACTAGCGTTTAATAATCCGTACATAATTAATATTTAAATATATTACTGGAAATTATACAATATTTTAGGATGAGAAGTTCTTTCAATTAATATCCCTTGGATCCTTCCTTTCTTATCCCCCCAGTACTTATTACGCCAAAATCTCTATAGAGTTTGTATTTATCTTCCCATACGTAGTATTTCCTGGTATTCTTGGCATCCACTGTATCTACTAATTGAGATTCTTCCCAACTATTAGGATATGCATAGAATGGATAATTTGGATTTGAGTTTGAAATATATACTACTTTCATTTGAATACCTAATTCCCTTGCTAAGTATCCTCTATGCCCCCCGTCCCCAAGAACAGGTATTTTGATATTATCAAATTCCTTAAGTGGATCCAATTCCCCATTGTTTCTGGGTATGTATTTAATCTTTTTAGCTGACAATTCAACTATAGGAGGAATCATAACCCATTCTCTACCATTATTATCTTGATATGTTATTTTGCTATCTAACCTTAATATATCAATACCATGTTGTTCGAGCAGCTCATTTCTAAGTAATTTAGTTCTTTCAAGATTATCCCTCAAAAAATTAATTTTAGTCAGATTTAATTCATCTGCATAAAATTCTTTTATTGATAATTTACTATCCTTATAGACAAATATATTAGGGTTATCATGAAGAGGTACCTTACGAATATCCTGAAATAGCTCATCTGTTGTTGAAATATGTATTATTTTAATGCTCATAAATATTTTTCTTTTAGATTTTTAAAGATGTATAATCTTATCATAATTAAATTATTTAATAACAATCATATGGAATCTCAAACAAATACACAACCAGTTAATATTCAAAACAAACCAAAAAGTAATAAATTACTTTGGGTAATAATAGTAACACTACTTTTAAGTTTAGTTTTAATAATTGGAATAGCTCTAGGATATGTCTTATCTAATCAATTAGGAATTAATAATCAAAGTAATACAGATACATCAAATACAGATAAAGTAAGTAATGATGATACAAATGTTTCAGATGATCAAACTATAGATGATGAAGGAGTTGATCCATGTAATAAAACATTTACCAGTAGTTATTTAGATTTAAGTTTTGATTATGATAGTTGTAATTGGGAAGCAAGCGAAGAACTAACTACCCCTGGGGCTATCTACAATGTAGTAACTATGGAATACAAGGATGGTTCTAAAGTTATCCTTGAGGGTTATGAATTAGGTATGGGGGGAGGATATTCTGATTGTGTAAATGTAAGAGAATTTAAGTTTTTAACAGATGATATTGCTAGAGCTCAACTAAGTGAAAGTTCTAATTTTGTTTATTGGAATGCTAAAAATCAATTTGCATTTAAAGGATATAATGGTAGTGAACATGGAGATAGTGACTTTAATGCATTCTTTGAATATTTAAGTGAAGATTACTATGCAGATACAAATGCATGTTATGTAGGATCAGGATCTAATAAAGTTGAATTATTAAATCCATCAGAAAATTTAACAGAGGTATGGCAAAGAAGTAAAGATTTGGTAATAACAATGGAGGCTAGAGATCCTAGTGATAAATTCTTAGAAGCTAGTGATAACTTAGTATTAAGCGTATTTGAAGCAATATAAGTTTAATATATTGATATTAAATTTGAGCAGTACAGGGATCGAACCTGTGACCTTACCCACGTCAAGGGTGCGCTCTACCAGCTGAGCTAACTGCTCTTAAATCTCTTTTTTAATAATCTTATCAATTAAACCGTATTCTAGTGCTTCACCTGATGTCATATAGTAATCTCTATCCATATCTTTTTCAACTCTTTCACTAGATTGCCCTGTTTGTTTAACAATCATATCTTTAAGTAACTCTTTCTTTCTTAAAATCTCTTTAGCAGTTATTGCAATATCACTAGCTTGTCCCTCTACTCCACCTAAGGGTTGATGCATATGAATAGTAGAATGCTCTAATGCAAATCTTTTACCCTTTGCTCCATGAGTTAAAATCATAGTCCCCATTGAAGCTGTAACCCCTATAGCAATAGTTACAACATCAGGTGAGATATAGTTCATGGTATCAATAATTGCAAGACCAGAATGCACTACACCTCCTGGACTTTGAATATACATTATTACATCCTTTTTAGGATCTTCTTTAGCTAAAAAGAGTAATTGAGCAACAATTGCATTAGATACATTATCATCAATACCAGTTCCTAAAAATATTATTCTATCTTTTAATAATCTAGAGTAAATATCATAAGCTCTTTCCCCTTCTCTAGTTTTTTCAATAACACTTGGTATTAAATAACTACTCATAAACATTAATATACTTAATTTATTTAAAAATTATATCATAACTCTTAGCAGAGAACTAAGGATACTGCTTATTAATGAAGCTTTAGCTTATCAAATCTTAATTATTTAGTTGCAAATCAATTCTATCTCCCACCTTTATCCCTATTTCATCACTCCTACCTCCCTCTAATTCAATTACATACATTGAGTTACCCCTTGAGGAATACACTTCACTAGTTTGATTAACTAAAGTATCCTTTTCAATATTTAACACTCTTTTATCTTTATCTAAAAAGATAATATCTAGGGTTACATATGTATTTTTCATCCAAAAAGTTCTAGGAGTTTCATCTTCAAAGATAAATATCATACCCTCTGAATTAGCTACTAGTGATCCTTCATTAATATTATTCCTATTCATTAACCCTATCTGTTGCTCATGTGGTTCATCAGCAATCTCTAACTTTAAATCTAAATTATTTATACTTAAAAGTGCATAGTCACTCTCTTCCTTTACAGTATTATCTGTATTATTTAAATTTAAAATAACAAATAGGGATATAGATATTAAAACTAAACCAAAAATAAATAAAAATATTTTGTATTTACCCATAATTAAATATAACTAATTATTTAAGATAATGTAATCAAATCTTCCTATTAAAATTCTTCTCTAAATGATATCTCTCTAATATCCACATAACAGGTCTACCATGAGGACAATTATTTGGTTTATCTAACTTTAATAAATCATTAACAATATTTTTCATTTCAATATCATTTAAAATTTGTCCAGCTCTAATACTTCCATGACATGCAGTTGTAGCTAACAATAGATACATCTCACTTGTTAAATTAGGATAATCAGATTTATCTCTTTCATAACTTTTAGAAATATCACCATCACTATCTAATATTTTATTTATATATTCACTAACATTTAAATTATTAAGGCTTTCTGGTATCTCTAATACTTTAATACTGTTAAATCCAAAGTCTTCTATTACTATTCCAATATCTTTTAACTTATCAATTGATTCTAAAACAATAT
>JBGSZB010000035.1:0-2755 GCA_041750555.1 Candidatus Dojkabacteria bacterium
CATACCACCTCATATAAAATCATTAAGCGGAATATATTTAGCATCACAATATCCAGTAGAGATACCTGGAGTTAACTTAATGCAATATTTAAGATTAATATATAACTTAAGACAAAATGAGAAATTAAGTGTATACGGCTTTAGAAACCATATACTAGATTTATGTAAAGATATTAATTATCCAGAAGAGTTACTTAAAAGAAACTTAAACGAAGGCTTCTCTGGTGGAGAAAAGAAAAAAACTGAAATACTTCAAATGTTACTTTTAAAACCTCGTCTTGTAATGTTGGATGAAATTGATTCTGGGTTAGATAGATCTTCAACACAGGAAGTATTTAATGCTTTAAAGAAATATAGAGAGGAAAATAGAGATTCTACAATTATAATTATCACTCATTACGATAAAGTAAAAGAATATTTAAATATAGATAGAGAATACATACTTAATCACGCTCAAATAATTAACTAATTTGAAATCATCATTGATATCTTCTATACTATAAAAGTATAGATTAAATTTTTAAATTAAAATTATGGCTAAAGATAATGAAGTAGATTTATCACTTCCAGAGTCACCTTTACTTAACGCAAAACCACCTAAAGCTAAAAGCACTATAAACTTAGATAAATTAGATAGAGATCGTTTTACAAAAATGAATACAAAAGAAGGAGGTAGTAATTCTTTAAGAATAATTCTTTTTGTAGTGATAATAATAATTGTAGGTGTAGGAGCAGCTCTTTTAGTTAGACAATTAGTTTCAAATCAATCTAGTGAAGAAGTTGTGCTAGATGATACAACTGATACAGAAACAGTAACAAACTTTGTAGTAAGTACAAACGTTACTGCAGACTCTCTAGCTAGTAAACAACCAGTAAATGAAGATTTTGATAATGCAGCAGTTACCACTATTGGTTCAAGTTCAGTTGATGTTGAAACTGTTACATTGAATAGAGTTGAATATTCAAGATTTACAACATTTGCAAGAATGATATTTGTTTTTGATAATGCAAACGATACTCTACCTGTTGTAAATATAACTTACGATAGTTTAAAAGACATGATGAATTTAGAAGTTCCAGGTTTAACTAATTTCTCAGATGAATTTAAAGTAGATAGAGAAATTGGAGATTTAGTAGAGGAATATAGATTTGATTCTGTAAATAATAAAATGATATTAGTTTTTGCTCAAACAACCTACTATCAAGTAGAAATGGATAATGATAGTTTAATAGTATATCTAAGAACACAAGATAAAGTTGAAGAGATAGCTAATACTCCAGTTGATGAAGAGCCAGAAGACACTGTTGATGAACCAACTACTCCTGATGAAACAGAAGATATCGTAGATGCTGGTAAACCTGCAGCTCCACACTATGAGAATGAATTTAGTCAAAATACACAATATGTATCTAGTAATGTTGATACAAATAAAATTGCTCTAAGTACATATGCAGCAGGAGATGTAGGAACATTTTTTGAATTAAGTTGGTCACCAGTTACTGGCCTTTTAGGAGATGAATATGTTCCTAATGCAAAAGCATATATGATGGAAGAAAGTGGAACATCATATATTTATGTTGAGATTGAGAATTTAACTAGAGCAATATTAACTAACGGATTAACTAGTGAAAGAATAGAAACTGACTTAGGATTCACAATGTCAGGAGCTAATTTTGTAGAGATGACTCTTGAAGAATTTGATGAGACAACTGGAAAAGCAATTTACAAAATTGAGTTAAAGACTAAAGCAGACTTTATGCTATTAACTCAACCAAGCTTCTCAGAAGATACACAAATATTAAGTATACAAATTAAAGACTAAAAAGTTTTAAGTATATGGCTTAATATTGAGTAAGGGATGGGAATTAATGTGATTTAAAGAAACCAGCCGAAAGGCTGGTTTTTAATGCTTTCTCCTGCTAACTTTTTTAACTACCAAATACTTTTAAATGTAATTCTTTGGCTTCTAAATCACTTAAGTTAAAGTAAGATACTCTAACTGTATATTTATATTTATCATTAACCTCAAACTTATCTACAATAGAAAACTTTAATAAATTATCTTTAATGCTATTACTATTCAATATATTTAAAACATATTCATTAATATCAGTTAATTTATCAATTACTACATTAGTATCTAATTCTACAACTCTATTAGTTAATTCAATAGTAGCCTGAGATTTAAAATCTTTAACTAGAGTTGATATTAAATCAATATTTAATTCAGCTAAAACAATATCTTTTCTGAATTTTGGATTAACTAAATAGATATTACCTATATGTAATCCAGAAACTTTAATATCAAAGTAGTTATTGCTTGATGCTAATTTAATAATTTCCTCATGATTTTCATTTCTTACATATGAGATATTTTCTAAACCTAAAGATCTTAAAACCTTTTCGGTCGTAACCTTTAAACTATTAATATCTAAATTATTTTGTAAAATTGCTAAATTATATTTTTCAGAATATTTATCTAATAAATTAGAAGACTCTAATTTACTATTTTTGTTAAATACTTTCCCTATTTCAAATATTTTAGAATTACTAATATTATGTTTTAAATAGTTATCTAATTGATTAACTAAATTAAAAGCAATAGAAGTCCTTAAAAATGGTACCTCATCATTAATTGAATTAGTAACCTTTGCAACATTTTCTAAACTATTATTTGTTAAATTAATATTCTCTTCATTAACTAATACCCATGATCTACTTTCATCAAAACCCTCAAAAATTAGTGTGTTTTCT
>JBGSZB010000036.1:0-81739 GCA_041750555.1 Candidatus Dojkabacteria bacterium
CAACATTAATGTTTTCATCCTTTAATTTTGTTTCTAAGGAATCACACATTGAAGTAATAGAATCTTTAGAAGCTTGATCAATCTTTTCAGTTGTCTCTTTATCTGTAACTAATTGTCTAGCCTGATAAATTAGTGTATCAGCTTCATTCTTAACTTTTAATCTATTAACTATCTCATTATCCTTAGCTTTGTTTTCTTCTGCTTCTTTTACTCTTCTATCAATCTCTTCTTTTTCCATATTTGTAGAAGCAGTAATTGTTATTTGTTGCTCTTTACCAGTTCCTAAATCTTTAGCTTTAACATTTAAAATACCATTAGCATCGATTTTAAAAGTTATACCAAATCTTGGAGTACCTCTACGTGCTGGTGGAAGTCCATCTAATCTAAATGTTCCAAGTATTTTGTTATCTTGAGCTAGTGGTCTTTCACCTTGTAAAACTTTAACATCAATTGCAGGTTGATTATCAACTGCAGTAGTAAAATTTTCTTCAGTTTTTTCAGTTGGAATAGTTGTATTTCTTGGAATTAAAACATGCATCTCTCCTGCATTAACTTCAATACCTAGAGATAATGGAGTTACATCAAGTAATGTAATATCTTGAACACTACTATCTCCAGATAGTACTGCAGCTTGAAGAGCGGCTCCTACTGCAACAACTTCATCAGGATTAACTGATTGATTAGGTTTCTTACCAAAATATTCCTCAACTTTTCTTAAAACAATTGGCATTCTTGTCATACCACCAACCATTACAACTTCATCTATATCACTTTTAGAAACCCCTGCATCTTTAATTGCTTTATCTACAGAGTTAAATGTCCTATTAACTAAATCCATAACCATCTTTTCTAAATCAGCTCTACTTAGGTTCATTCTAAAGTGTTTAGGTCCTTTACTATCAGCTGTTATGTATGGAAGGTTAACTTCAGTTGATTCACTACTAGATAATGTAATTTTAGCTTTTTCAGCAGCTTCTTTTAATCTTTGTAGACTAGCTGGATCTTCTTTTAAATCAATACCTTGTTCTTTTTTAAATTCAGAGATAAAGTAATCAATTAAAACTTGATCAAAGTCATCACCTCCTAAATGTGTATCTCCTGAAGTGGATTTTACTTCATATACTCCATCTCCAATTTCTAAAACAGATACATCAAATGTACCACCACCTAAGTCATAAACAACTATTGTTTGATCATTCTTTTTATCTAAACCATAAGCAATAGCTGCAGCTGTTGGTTCATTAATTATTCTTTGAACATTAAATCCTGCAATCTTACCAGCGTTTTTTGTAGCTTGTCTTTGTGAGTCATCAAAATATGCAGGAACTGTAATAACTGCATCAGTAATAGTTTCTCCTAAATAGCTTTCTGCATCAGTTTTAATTTTAGCTAATACTTTAGCAGAAATTACTTCTGGAGTAACCCATTCTTCACCAAATTTAATCTCAACACCACCTTTATCACTTTTTCGAATTTCAAAAGGAAGTAACCCTACATCTTTTTGAACAGCTTCATCATCAAATCTTCTACCTATTAGTCTTTTAATAGAGTAGAAAGTTTGCTCTGGATTGGTTACCATTTGATTTTTAGCAGTTATTCCAACTATTTCACTCTTGTTATCTACTGCAACAACTGATGGTATAAGTCTAGAACCTTCTTTTGAAGTTATTACTTCAGGTTTACCTGCTTGAACAAATGCAACTACTGAATTTGTTGTACCTAAGTCAATTCCTACTGTTTTTCCCATATGATTAATTTTAAAATCTAATTTATTAGCAGGTTAATTCTATAACTGCTAAAGGGGGTATGTCAAGCTATATTTTTAGAATTTATTTCCCTACAACAACCTTAGCAGCTCTTAATACAAAGTCTTTCCCTACATATTTATATGCACTTGATATTACTGCAATAACCCGGTTTTTTTCTTTATCATTTTTAACAGGTATTGTAGATATAGCTTCCATAAACTCTTTATTAAACTCATCACCAACATTAATTTCAATTCTTTCAACTCCTGCTCTTAAAACACTATCTACTAATTTATCTTTAGCACTTTTAAGAGATGTTTTAGAATGATCTAAATCAAGAGTTTCATCATTTAGAGCTAAGGATATATCATCACTAACTTCTAATAGATCTTGAATTAAAGCCATATTAGATATAGCTCCCCAATTAGATTTTTCTTCACTTACTCTTCTTTGATAATTTTGAAAATCAGCCATTAGTGCTAATCTTTTACCTTTTTCTTCTTCTAATAACGCTTGTAAGTCTAAATTACTATCCTCCATATCCATTTCTTCAAGCTTTTTATCTTCTACCTCTTGGTTTGTATTCTCATCACTAGAAGTATTTTCTAAATCTAAGTTCTCCTCTTTGTTATTTAAATTCTCGTCATGAGTTTTAGTATTTTTATCATCTTCATTCATATATTTTAGAAAAATTAATTATTACCAATTAGCTACTAAATATTTAATAGTTTTAGAAAGATACTTAATAGCACTTAAAACCTGATTATACCTCATTCTATTAGGTCCAATTACTGCAATATATCCTCTTTTTTTATCATGTAATCTAATTTCACTAAATACAACTGTAAATTCATTGTATCCATCAACTTCACTCTCTTCACCAAATAATATATTTAAATCATCTTCACTAGTATTTGAATTCATAATTTTTGATAGAGTATAGTAGTCTTCTAAAATCTCTAACATCTCATGTAATTTAGAAGTATCCCTAAATTCAGGAATATTTACCATTTCAGCTAAACCTGCGTAATATATCTCTCCATCTACTAGTGCAATTGCTGGATTATCTGCTAATTTGCTTAAGAATGATATTGTTTTTCTAAGTAAAAGTGATCTATCAAATTTTAATTTATTTAATTCAGCTTTAATTTTTTCTTGAGTTACTGCATCTATTTCATCTAATTCTTCTGACATTAAATCGTTTAAAAAGTATCTCCATCCTTTAAGAGTTGGGAGTCTACCTCCACTTGTATTAAAGTTACTTAAATATCCAAGGGATACTAAATCAGCCATTTCATTTCTTATTGTTGCTGGACTTACTTTGAAATTGTATTTACTTTGAAGACTTAATGAACCTACTGCTTCTGCAGTCTCTATAAATTCATCAATTATTCTTAATAGTAATTGCTGTTGTCTTTGAGATATATCCATATACTACTTTAAACAAATGTAGTTTATCATAGATTAGCAATGGTTGTTAAGATCTGATAATCACTTTAATTAAACGAATTAAGTATATTTTCAATCTCAACTAAAGGTTCATAATTATCAAATGCTGTTCCAAGAGCCTCAGCTCTAAATTCAATAATAAATCTATCAAAAGAAAATTGTGCATTGTATCTTAAATACTCCTCCTCTGTATTGTCGATTGTAGCTGCTCTTCTTTCAGTGTATACCACTGAAAACATATTATCTAATATATACTGTTCAAAGTTTCCTCCCTCCATAATATTTATTCTGTGTGCAATAAATTGATTTGAATCAAACCCTTCTACTGCAGGATCAATAAAGGTAAATGATGTTGCAATTCCATTGTTAAATGCAAAGTTATTGTTTTCAAGTGATAAAGTGCACTCATATGTTCTAAATAAATTCTGATCCATTGAATTACTATACAATTCCCAACCTTCAGGACATGTAAAACTAAAGTTATCTGTTTCGACTAAAGTACCTTCAGTAGTATCAGTTACATCATATGGTGTATTACTATCATCAGTATCTGAAGTTTGATCATCTACCTCATCTACAGCTATATCATCTTCTACATCATCCACAGTATCGTTATATGTATATTCCAAATTATTTGATGGATTTTGATTGTTTGTTAAAACCAATACTATGGCTGTAAGTAATCCTGCAAATATTAAAAATATAATTGAGAGAATAAAGATATTAATTGGTTTAACTCTTCTTTCTTTAGTATTTACAAGCTCACTTCTTAAATTAGAATCATTCTCCATATTATTTGTTTGAACCTCCATAGAATATTAATAATTATTAAACAAGTGAATTATATATTTTTATTTAAAGTAAATCATCTTTTTACATTAATCCTAATTGATCAGGACTAATCTTTTTAGGTTTAGAAGGCTTATTAATTTCCTTAATATGTTTATTATCTTCTTTAGCATTATTAATACTATTATTCTCTTCAAAACTCTTTAAAATCTCATTAGCTCTATGAACCACAACTTCTGGGATACCTGCAAGCTTTGCAACATGAACACCATAACTTTTAGATGCAAAGCCATCAATTATCTTATGTTTAAATTTAATTTCATTACCATTATCAAGAACTTCTACATTTAAATTAAAAATATCAGAATAACTTTTAGATAAACTAACTAATTCATGATAGTGAGTAGCAAATAGTGTTCTACATTTAATATTACTTTGTATATATTCTAATATTGACCAAGCAATTGCTACTCCATCATAAGTGCTAGTTCCACGTCCTACCTCATCTAATATTACAAAGCTATTATCTGTTGCGTTATTTAATATATTACTAGTTTCAATCATCTCTACCATAAATGTAGATTCACCACGAGATAAATTATCCATTGCACCAACCCTTGTAAATATTCTATCTACTAAATTAAACTTTAATGATTTTGCAGGTACAAAGCTACCAATTTGTGCCATTAAAACTATTAAAGCATTTTGCCTAATATATGTAGATTTACCTGACATATTAGGACCTGTAATAATGTTAATTAACTTCCCTTTATTTAAATCACTATCATTTGGTATAAAGTCATTGGTAATCCTTTCAATAATTGGGTGTCTTCCATCTTTAATATTAAGTATCATTTCCCCTTTTTTAGAATTACTAGTATTTTTCTCATCAAGTATTTCTGGTTTAACATATTGATATTCACGAGCTATTAAACCAAAGTTAGCTAATATATCAATTTCAGATATAACGGTATTTAAACTTAAGATATCATTAATATATTTTTGAAGTGATATTCTAAACTCATTAAACATTGAAGTTTCAATCTGGATAATTTTAAATTCAGATGATAGTATATCTTCCTCTAATTTCTTTAAATCTTGGGTAATATATCTTTCAGCATTAGCTAGTGTTTGTTTTCTAATATATCTAGATGGAACTTTAGAAACATTAGTTTTAGTAACTTCAATGTAGTAACCAAATACATTGTTATATGAAATTTTTAATGATTGTATACCCGTAGTTTCAATCTCATCTAACTGCATTTTATTTAATATATTTTTAGCATTAGTTTTTAAATTTCTTAATTCATCAAGTTCGCTATTAATCTCATTTTTAAATATTCCACCAATATTACTTATACTTGGAGCATCATCTAAGATATTTTTATCTATTAAATTAATAACATCATTTATGTTTTTTAATAACTCTACTGACAATTTAGAAGTTAATGTTTTTAATGTAGATTCCCCGTTGTTTAAGCTCTCTATAACTTTTAGGGAATTCTCTAAACTAAATTTTAATCCTAATATATCTTTAGGGTGAGCTATATTTACACCTAATCTTCCAACTATTCTTTCAAAATCTGATACATTACTTAAATATTCTCTAATACTTGAAGTTACTCTTGGATTATTAAAAAAGTATTCTACATTGTTTAATCTTTCATTTATTAATTCAACATTAGTTAGTGGATTTAATATCCAGTTTCTAAGAGTTCTTTTAGCACTTGATGTTACACATTTATTTAATATGGAATATAGAGTTAAGTTATTATCTCCTGTAATTGAATATATTAATTCTAAGTTTCTTATTGTTTCGTAATCCAACAACATTTTGTGAGTTTCATTAATCACTTTTATTCTATTTATATGCGATATATCACTTTTCTGAGTAGAGTATATATATTTAATTAATTCTCCAATCCCTAAAATTAATTCAATATTGTCTTCAGTTATTCCAAATGTTTTTAAATTTTTAATTTTAAAGTGGTTATGTAAAACCTCTAAAGATTTAGAGTATTCCTTTTTATTAAAATCTATCTCTTCAATATTTGGAATTAATGTATTTAACTTTAAGTTGTTTAAATCACTTGGAATTAAAACTTCTTTAATATCTAATTTAGATATTTCATTTCTTAAGTTTTTTAATCCTTTAATTTCTTTTAAATTTAATTCTCCTGTAGATATATCACAGTATGTTAAAAAGTAAGTATCTTTTTTAAAATTAAGGGATGCTAAATAATTGTTTTTAGTATTATCTAATATATTTTCATCTAGTATTGTTCCAGGTGTTATTACTTTTGTTACACTTCTTTCTACTAATTTACCAGGTGTAGCTTCATTTAATTGATCAGCTATTGCAACTTTTATTCCTGCATTTATTAATTTAGGTAAATATGTTTTTAATGCATGATGAGGTATTCCAGCCATTGCTCTCCTGTTATCATCCCTACCTCTTCCGGTTAATGTTATTCCTAATACTTTAGATACTAATTTAGCATCATTATCAAAGCATTCATAAAAGTCTCCTAATCTAAAGAGTAATACATAATCCATGTATTCACCCTTTATCCTATTATATTGTTCTTGCATAGGTGTCATAGTAATTATTTTAGCATTGATATTATTTAAGTTGTAAGGATTATGTAAGCTTTAAGTTTTAACAAAGTTTTAACAAAGTTTTAATTATATATAAAAAAACTCTCTAAAAGAGAGCTTTTTAACTAGTGTCTCAATATTATTATCGATGAACTGCTTTCGCATCACTAGTAAGTAATTGTATTACTAAAGTTAGTATATAGTCAATAAAAATTTGATGGTGTAGAATAGGGTATTAATAGTTAATTATATGAATATGCCTAATGATAAATTTCCTATGCCGCAAGGATTGGGAGTAAATGCATCTACTGAAATGGTCGAGTCTTTTTTAAATGATAGATTAACAGAAACTCAATTCCTTAGATTTAATAAAGCTGATGTTAAAGCAGATTTTGATACAATAAAATTCTGGGCAGAGACTAAAGATTTCAGTATGGTGGAATATATGGACGATTCAGAAACACCAATGATCGCTTTGTTTAAACCGCAGAAAAGTTTGGCTGATATGGTGATGGAGTTGAATAAGGGAAGAGAAGCAAGTCAACCTCAAATAAAACCAGTAAGCGTAATTATATTTTCAAAAAGAGATGCTACACCAATAAGTGATGCTCTTAATATTAAACAAATTGTTATCAACAATCAAAATGTTAAATTTATGGAAGGTTCAGTAGTTTCAAGAGAGTCAAATCTTAGTGAATTGAGAGTAGAAGAGATACTTCCTTAATTAGGCTTACTAAATAACCCGATTCTAACATCTTGTATCCTAAGTTTCTTAGGATATGAGACTGTATCATTAGGTAACATAAAATCATTATCTACATAAGCTAATGTTAAATGAGGAAGAAACCTACTAGTATCTCTTTCATCATTAATTAACTCCTTAACATCGTTATATATCTTCTCTAATTCTTTATTGTTATCTAATACATTAATACTTAATATCTTGTATAAACTTTGAAAGCCATCCATTAAAAACATATCACCTAGTTCTATAGATTCTAATTTAATATTTTTAACATACTCTTCAATCTCTAAAAAGTTATACAATCTAGGATTAATACCAAAGAATAATGTTAAATGTAATTTACTAGTTACATTACCTTTAATATGTTCAACTACATCTGAAGAATAAAATAGAGAAGGTTCTACTATTTCATTAACTAAATTATTAAAGTTATCAATATCTTCTTTGTAAAATGTTGCTTTTATATATGCAATTGTTTTAGCCATGAGAGTATTTTAACAGATAAATATTATATAAGGGAATAAAAAGATTTGATGATATAATTTTTAAATTAAAAAATATCTTTATGAATGCATCATCAGAATACCGTCCGAATAATGAATATATAATGGAAAATATTTCAGGTTATGATGAATATAAACTTATTAAATTAATGTTTGAAACAGTAAACTTAGAAATATTTCAAAAATGTCTAGAAGCATTAGTCCTTAAAGTTTCAAATAATATTCCTAGAGCTAAATCAGAATTAACAAAGGATGAGTTAGAAGATCACATTAATGTATTAAAAGAGGTTTTAGATAGATTTGGAAGAAATGCATTGTGGAGATTAGAAAACAAAGCTAAAAGTCTAGGTTTATGTAAAGAAAATTCTAATTTTGTAAGAATTAGAATGTCACTATATGGTTCTTTAGTAGCTATGTATAGAAATATGCAAATAGATAGAGTAAATGTAAGTGATATTGAGTCTTAATAAAAATAATATTTTATATATATAACAAAATGAATGGAGGAAAAATAAAAACTAGAGATATGCAAAGTGAGATAGAAAATATTGAAACATTAGAAACCCTAGATTTAGTAACATTTATGTTAGCTACTACAGATAGAGAGATATTTATTAAGTGTTTCAATGAACTTTACAAAAGAAGTTATCCATACACTCCTGATTTTTATACTACAGAGACCGATTTCAATTTTGTTGGGAATCGTAAGGAGATTAGAGATGTTTTAAGTATGTACGGTGAAGACACCCTTTTACAATTACAACGTAAAGCATTAATATTTAAACTAAGAATGTTTGAATTTAATAAATTAAGATCGATACTTTATGGAGATCGTGTGGCAGTTTTAGTATCTACACTTAATCCGAGTATTAGAGAAACCCCATATTTTAGTGAATATGGAGAACCTAAATATTACGTTGATGAAGCTTAATTATTAACTTCTCTAAACTCTGCATCTAATATATCTTCCTTCTCAACTTGAGAGTTCTTAACACTTCTTTTACTAGAAGCTTTAGTAACTTTCTTCTTATTACTGTTTGTATTATTATTTCTAATGTTTCTAAATATATTTATAAACATCTTTAATGTATCTAAAATACTTTTATTAGGTTTAAAGATAATGTAATAAAGAGTAATGAGAATAATAATTGGTATAAATATTATTAAAAGAATAAATACCAGTATTAAAGATAATGCACCTCCTATAATTTCCATAAATTTATATATTTAAATAAATTACTAATCTTTAAGATACTTCTCCATTATTAAAGTATCTACATATTCATTATTAATTAATAAATCATCTTTCATTGTCCCTACAATTTCAAATCCTAGTGACTTATACAATTTAATAGCATACTCTTGAGTAGCATTAACCATTAAAGATATCTTTTTAATTGTTGGATCAATATCACTTAATAGTTCATTAATTAATTTTTTAGCAATGCCATTACCTCTAAAATTACCATCAACATACATCCAAACAATATTAGCTACATGCTTACGTCTAAGTTTATACTCATAAATTACACCAACCATACCAACAATTCTTTTATCATCAAAAGCTAATATTAATCTATCTCTTAATGAATAAAAGTAACCAGCTAAATAGCTATTCCACCAATCATCACTATTAAACTTATACTCATTTAAATCTACACTAAAAGCTGTAGGAGATTCATTTAGGGCATCAAGCATAAAAGCTTTAATATTATTTAAATCTTTTATTGATGCCTTATGGATTGATATATTATTCGTTATCACTTTTTCTAAAATAGTAACCAATTACAAAACCTAAACTTCCTAAAAATATTCCTGAAACTATTGGTAATATACTAGTTAAATTATCAATAATACTAGTTTCTCTTAAAATACCATCTAATACTGCAACAATAAACGTTAGAAGAAATATTAAAAATGTTGAAACTGTATAAATTAATGCTAATCTTCCTCTAGTATCCTCTTGTTTCTTTAAAACATAGTCCCTAGATTCATCATCAATTTTTTGAGTATAGTATAAATCATCTTCTAATTCATCATCTAATACATCATCTTGATCTATATATTCACTATCTAACTCATTATCTTCTTCAATAACTTCATCTTGAGGAGTTACTTCACTTTCATTTTCATCAATAAATTCAATAAGATCTTTAGGATCAATAAACTCAATCTTTCTATTACTCATATTAATTTTTTTTAATATCTTTAGATAATGCTTTAATAACTCTTTCTCTACCATCTTCTTCTTTTAAGATAATATCATTATCAATACTTAATTCTAAAAGTTTCATAGCAGCACAAATAGTATCAATAGTTGATGTATTTAATTTACTACTAATATCTTTTATATTATTAGCTAACTCTCTATCAACAACCATTACTTCTTTATCATCATTTTTAAGTAATTTCTTTAAACTTAATTTCTTCATTTATTTACAGGAAATATTAAATAATCTATACTTAAAAGTATATCATAATAACTATGGATAGCTTTACAGATACAAATGCTAAGATTAAAAAGTCACTGGATCTTAAAAAGTTATTACCTATAGGAATAATTATATTACTAGTACTAGGTGTAATATTCGTTCTTTTTAGACAATTCTTTCTTAACAATCAAGATAATAGTAATACAGATGATAGTTTAGATAACGAAGTTCTTTATCTTGAGATTAATGATAATGCTATAGCTAAATTTGGAGATAATGAAATTAATTTACCAAGTGGTTGGACTATAACTTCATATCTTAGTGAGGAGGAATACAATTCTTTAATATGTAATAACTTAGTTTCAAGTGTTAGTAGTAAAAGTTGTTTAATTTATGAAATTAGTGATGGAACTAACTACTTTTACTTAACTAATCCAGTTAATATAATAAATATTGATAATCCTAAAGGAGAAATTAAGCTCGAAGAGGTAGAGTTTTTAGGAGAAATAGTTAATTTAAATATTGAAGAGTTAGATTTATATACTGAAAACGATAACGGAGAATTAGTATTAAATGAAGAATCAAAATTTGTAAAACAAGCTTATCTATGTTCTAATAATATTTGTTTATCATCTGGTAAACTGTCACTAGATATAGAGAGTAGCAATAATTCTTTAAATGAATTTAGAGAATTAATTAAAAAGTTTTAGGGATTGTAGCTTAATGGCTAGAGCATTAATATAGCAATATATTAAAGATATAGGTTCGACTCCTATCGATTCCATAATAATTAAATTAAAAAATATGGAACTTAATGGATTATTAAATCAAGACTATTCCTTAATGATCGGAGTATTTGCTCTTATGGTAATTGTTATTGGGGTATTAGCCCTAGTTGTAATATTACAAACTAGAAAACTAAATGAAGCTAATAAACCTAGATATGGCTTTTTAGGTAAACCAATAGTTGCTGTATTTTTTGTTGTATTAAGTGTTGCATCTTTTGGTTTTGTTTACTATGCATCTCAAAACGCAACTGATGTAGATAATGTTAGTGCAGATAAAGATTTAACTTTTGAGATCCTTTCAAAATCGTTAGGTAATAACGTTTATGAACTTAGGGCATTACCTAAAATAAATAATATTGAATGGGGACAAACAAGTGATAGATTTAGTGTTTATTGGACTATTACTAACACCTCTTCACTTACTAGAATTGAGTTAGATTTAACTAGTGAAAATAGTGGAGGAATAAATGTAGAGTTAAGTGGTGGTAAAAATATTGTATCTGCTACACTTTTTTACAACAATCAATCAGTAAAGCGTGAGATTGTGATAGAATTGTGACATGGATGAAGTGCTTTCAAATATATTAGAGAGATTTAAATCTTCAAATAAGATATTAATTGTTCCATCTCTTCCTGCAGATGGAGATTGTTTAGGATCTAGTTTAGCTATTAAGTGGTATTTAGAGAAATTAGGTAAAAGAGATATTAGAATATATGCATTTTTTAAAATACCTGAAAAGTATTCTAGTTTCCCAGGTATTGAACAAATCTCTTCAAAATATGTAGATAATATTGATTACAGTGTTTTTGATTTAATAGTAAGTGTGGATGGTAGTCAATTAGATAGAATATTTTCTTCTGAAATATATGCAAAGGTAGATGTTAATTTATTTAACGATAGATTAATTAGTATTGATCATCATGAAGGAGGTGATATGGTAGATAAGTTTCCTAAATATACACTTACTTCAACCTCATATACTTCTACTACAGAATTAATATATACAAAGATAATAAATAATCCAATGTTTATGATGGATTTATACACTCATAACGATATACCAAGTAATGTTGCTACATGGATATATTTAGGTATGACTGGAGATAGTAATAACTTTGCAAGGATTAAGAATAGTAATGTTTTAAGAATAGCTGCTGATTTAATTGATTTAGGTGCAGAATATGAATTAGCTACTGATTATCATACTCCAATTAGTGAAATTAAGTTTACTGGTTGGGCTATTAGTAAAACTAAGTTTTATCCTGAAATTAAATGTGCAATTCTTAATGTAACTCATGAAAACTATATAGAAGCTGTATCTCTTTTTGGTAAAAATCTATTTAACAATGATATTGATAGACATTACAAGAATGTTGTAGGTAAACAAGTTGAAGGTTATGATTTATACTTCGTTATTCAAGATACAACTGAAGGTAATTTTAATTCCAAAGTTGGTTGGAGAATTAGAGATACTAAAGTCTCTAAATATGACTTAATTACAATGTTTAACTCCAATGGCTTTGTTGCAGGTGGACATAGAGGAGCAGGAGGCGCTAAGAGTAAATTAAGTGGTAATGAGGTTGAAGATAAGTTAATTAGTTTAATAGAATCTCAATATTCTTAATACACTTCTTCAATAGGGAATACTACACTGTTATCATCTTTTTTAATAATCTTAATAGCAAATACAGGACAAGATTCAGCCCCATTTAAAATTGTTACATCATCATCCCATTCTGTATCCTTTTGTAACTCTGCTTTATTCTCTTCATTCATAAAAAAAGTAAGTGGTGCAATAGCTGCACAACTAGCTGCCCCAATACACTTATTCATATCATACTCAATAATATATTTAGAAGTTGGGGTTGTTGCTCTAAATAATCCAGGTGCTATCTCTTCAACTTGAATACTACTTTTTAAACTACCATTTGGAATAGTTAAATTACCTGTATCTTGCATTAATAAAAGTGATAAAATACTTTGATAAATATATCATAAGAATTAGAAATTAAATAGTTAATGATAGATTCTAAATTTGAAAAAACACTAAATAGAATTTTTGAAATATTACCAGGAATATTAATTTGGATACTTCTTTTATCTCCACTTTGGGCTGGATTATCAATTCCTTTAATAATGGTTAACCTATTAGTAGTTCTATCAGTATATTGGCTATACAGAGCATTAATAACGAGTCTTGGAACATTTTTTGGATACTTAAGATATAGAAATGATATTAAAAAAGATTGGGTAGAGGAAATTAAAAAAATAGATACTACTAAGTTACTAAATACAGATGAGTTACCAAGTAATTTACTACCTAAATATTTAATGGTAATAGCTCACTATGGAGAAACTTATGATATTTTAAAAAGAACAATAAATGCACTTGTTAATCAAAATTATCCTATAGAATTAATATATATTTGTATAAGTATTGAGGAAAGAAAAGCTTTAAAAGATTTAGAATATGCAAATAGATACAATGATTTAAAAAGAGATTTTGGAGATATTTTAGGAGATAGATTAATGTTTACAATTCATCCATTTAATATTCCAGGAGAAGTAATTGGTGCTTCAAGTAATAGAGCTTGGGGAGCTAAGTATGCTGTAACTGAATTAGAAAAAAGAGGTGAAGATATTTCTAAATTTTTAGTAACTGCTCCAGATGGAGATTTAGTTTTTCATAGAGAGTATTTAGCAGCTTCTAGCTTTAAATGGATAACAAGTAATAAAAGGAATAAAAGATTTTATCAAACTGCTCTTTATACTTTTAATAACAATTATTGGGATGTTCCACTTTTAATTAGAAATTTATCTATAAGTTTAACTCTACCTGTTCTTTCCTCTTCTGTTATGGAGAGAAGTAAAAGAGAAACATTTTCTTGTTACACCATTAATTTAAAATTACTTAAAGATGTAGGTTATTGGGATACATCACTTGCAATTGATGATACAACCTTTTATTGGAGACCATATTTCTATCTTAAGGGAGATTGGGAATGCGAAGTATTTTTTGTTCCCCTAAGTGCAGATGCAACATATGATGATAATTACTTAGAGAACCACAAACTTCAATACAAACAATACTTAAGATGGGGTTGGGGAGTAATTAGTGTACCATTAGCCTTAAAATTATTATTTAAAAACAATACAGGTGTTCCATTAATTGAGAGGATTTTTAAAATTTATCATTTATTTGAAGTATTTGTATTTTGGAAAGTATTTGCATTTCTTTTAGTCTTTGGTGTCCCTGTTGTACTATTTTTAAATAGAGATTTACAAGACTTTATTATTGTTTATACTGTACCAACTACTATCTCTAATCTTTTAACATTAGCTTCACTATTTTTAATACCAACTACAATATTTAAAATATTGTTAATTCCACCACGACCAAGGAAGATGTCTATATTTAAATATTTCTTCTTAATTATTATTGAGATACCATTAAATATATTAACTCTATTTACATTTAGTTTCTTACCATTTATTGAAGCTACAACAAGAATGATGTTAGGACAACCTCATGCAACTGCTGTTAAATGGAGTGATAAGAAGTTAGCTACAAAATAATTAATAAAATTTTTAGGAGATTTAAGTACACTTCATATATAATAAAAAATAATAGATAAGTAAACATTTCATGTCATTTACTCACTTACATGTACATACAGAATATTCATTGCTAGATGGAGTTAATCGTATACCTAAATTATTTGAAAAGGTTAAATCATTAGGTATGGACTCAGTTGCCTTAACTGATCATGGAGTAATGTATGGAGCTGCAGAATTTTGGAAAACCTCTAAAGATTTTGGTGTAAAACCAATAATAGGGTGTGAAATATATGTATCTCCAAAAGAAAGATCATTAAGAGAAACTGTTAATGGAATTAAATACTACCATTTACTATTACTAGCTAAAAACTTTGAAGGGTATCAAAATCTTTTAAAAATAGTAAGCATTGGACACTTAGAGGGAATGTACTACAAACCAAGGGTTGACCAAGAAACGCTAGCTAAATACTCTAAGGGATTAATTTGTACATCAGCTTGTATGGCAGGTCCCTTGTCACGCCATATATTAAGAGGAGAAGATGATAAAGCTTTGAGCTGGTTAAAGTTTTTAAAGGGTAACTTTAAGGATAACTTCTATATCGAGTTACAAAGACATGGATTTGATGGTAATGATGATTTAACCAAGGATGAGAGATCAAGATTAAATAGTGATTTAGATGATGGAGGTAGTGGTGAAGAATCAATAGATGATTATGTACAACAAAAATTTACTAATCAAAAACTTAGAGAATTCGCAGATGAATTTAAAATACCTTTAGTTGCAACAACAGATGCTCACTACTTAGATCGTGAGGATAAAGACGTTCAAACTGTATTATTTGCAATTAAAGATGGAAGACTTTTAACTGATGATAAATGTAGAAAAGGATATGAAGGAACATATATTACAACTCCAGATGAAATGAAAGTTAAATTTAGTGATGTAATAGAGGCTGTAGATAATACAATGAAAATTAATGAACAGATTGAAGGGTATAGTATAGCATTTGATAGAGTTCAACCAAGATATTGGAATTTAAAGAAAGATACAACAGCAAGAGAGGAATTAAAAAAACAAACATTTGAAGGAGCTATAAAAAAGTATGAGAATTCTGAGTATAGAAAACCATTAGATTCTAGTATTTTAAAGGAAGATGCAATTAAAGAAATAGAAAGGGGTAATTATGAATTAGTTAATAAATATTTAGGAGAATTTTTAACAGATAGATTAGAACTAGAATTAAAGATTGTTCATGATAAAGGTTATGATGATTACTTTCTTGTTGTATCTGATTTAATGAAGTGGTCAGCGAGCCAGGGAATATTAATGGGGGTAAGAGGTAGTGTAGCAGGAAGTGTAGCAGCACATTGTTTAGATATTGTTGAAGTTGAACCAATTAAATGGGAACTCTACTTCGAAAGATTTTTAAATCCTGAAAGACCATCCCCTCCTGATATTGATATGGATATACAAGATTCAAGACGTGATGAAGTAATTAACTATGTAAAAGAAAAATATGGTGAAGAAGCAGTTGCTGCGGTACTTGCAGTTGGAAGATTAAAAACTAAAGCTGCAATTAGGGATGTAGCGAGAGTAATGGGTATTGACTTAAGAGTAGCTGATAAATTATCTAAAATGGTTCATGTACTATTTGGTAAAGTATATCCAATAGATAAAATGATGGATACTGATGCTGAGTTTGCAGGTATTGTAAATTCTGATCCACAATTACAACAGTTAGTAGGTTACGTAAGAAAGATTGAAAATATGAGTAGACATACAAGTGTACATGCTTGTGGTCACTTAATAACTCCAGGACCTATTACAACTTATGTTCCAGTTCAACAAGAAAGAGGAGAGGGAAGAATTGTAACTCAATTTGAAGGTCCATGGTTAGAAGAGTTAGGTTTAATGAAATTTGATTTTTTAGGTTTAAGAACATTAAGTATTATTGATTATGCTATTAAGTTAATAAATGAAAAAAATAATTTAAATGTAAATTTCTATACTATTCCTAATGATGATAAGGCAACTTATGATCAATTTACTAGAGGAGAAACAATAGGAGTATTTCAATTTGAGTCTCCTCCAATGCAACAATATTTAAGAGAGTTAAGACCAGAAACACAAGAAGATATTTGCTTTTTAGCAGCAGCTTATCGACCTGGACCTATGAAATACATTCCAGATTACATTGCTAGAAAACATGGTAAACAAGATACTGTGTATTTAACTCCTGAAATGGAATCTATTGTTGGTAAAACCTATGGTTTTGCTATTTATCAAGAACAAGTTTTAAGAATTGCGGTTGATTTAGCAGGATATTCAATGGGAGCTGCTGATGTATTAAGAAGAGCAATGGGTAAGAAAAAGATAGATGTAATGAAGAAGGAAGAAGTGATTTTTAAAGAAGGAATAGTTAAAAGGGGTATGTCTGAAAAGATTGCAGAGGGTTTATGGGAATATTTATTACCTTTTGCTGACTATGGATTTAATAAAGCACATGCTGCAGGATATGCAGTATTAGCATACAAATGTGCATATTTAAAAGCTCACTATCCATTAGAATTTATGACAGCACTAATGCATATTGATTTAGAAAATTTAGATAGAATCACAATTGATATTAGTGAATCTAAAAGAATGGGGTATAAAGTATTACCACCAGATGTTAATTATTCAGGTATATATTTTACTCCTGAAAAAAGTGATTCTATCCGTTTTGGTTTAGGAGCTATTAAAAATGTAAGTATTAAATTATGTGAAAAAATAATAGAGGAGAGAGCGAAAAGTAAATTTATACATTTAGATGATTTAGTTTTAAGGGTTGGAACTGAATATATAAATAAAAGAAGTTTAGAGAGTTTAATTAAAAGTGGTGCTCTAGATTCATTTGGAGATAGAAATGAATTATTAACTGTAATGCCTGAGATATTAAGTAGATCATCTAAACTTAGAGATAATAAAAATATAGATAACTTCTCTCTTTTTGAAGATGATAGTGAAGCTAAAGCAGAACTTACTAAAACTAATTTCCCAAATACTGTAGTTAAATCTACAGAATTTGAAAAAATGAAATGGGAAAAAGAACTTTTAGGACTATATATCTCCCTACACCCAATGGATGGATTTGAATGGCTAACATTATTTAGCGATTACATTCATTTAGATCAATTAGATAGTGTTAAAGATGGTAAGAATATTAAAACTATAGCTACAATTGTTTCAAACAAGATAACTCAAACTAAAAGGGATAATTTAAAAATGGCTATACTTACCTTAGAAGATAAAAATGGTAAATGTGAAGCTGTAATGTTTCCAAGAGTTTATGATAAGTATAAACACTTTATACTAGATACCTCTCCATTAATAATTAGAGGTGTATTAAATACAAGAGAAGAGAGACGTACCTTTATTATTAATGAGATTGAACATGGTAAAACATTAACTAGACCTAAAAGAGTAAATATTGATATTTCAACTGTAACAGATAAGCTTGAATTAGATGAGTTAAAGAGTTGTTTTGATGATAACGGTGATACTGAAGTTGTTATTAGATATGGATCAAAGGGTAAATATAAAACATTTAGTAAAAAGATTGACTTAAATGATAATAGCTCTATAGAGTGTTTAAAAAAATGGGTTAAGGTTAGTATTTAATCAATAAAAATATATCCTTCTCCTTTTTTAGTAAATATTAGTGTTTTATTTATTCCCTCATTTATTAACTTTTTTCTTAATCTTTCAATTGTCTTAGAAATTGCTTGTAAAGAAAACTTTTCATTAGGTTTACTCCAAATACTTTCTGCTATTTCATCGAAAGTAATTAATTGTTCTTTCTTTAGAATAAAATTTGATAGTAACTTTTTTTCACTTAAAGTTAGGCTTTTAAGTTGTTTATTGTTAAAGATAATGTTTCCATTTTCAATACTTAATATAGATTTGTTAGGGTATCCAATCTTAATAAAGTTTTTATCACTTGTTAAGACTGCATCAATTATTTCATGGTTTGTATCTGTTTTACTATGTCTAACAATATTTGAAATTGAAGTATGATCTGTAAAGAACTTTTGTAATAATTGATTTTCTTCCCAAGAATATGAAGTGATGGATCTAATAATCATTGCAATTATTGCTTCAATAATATCTTTTTCATCAGCATCAAATCTAGGATATAGATAAATTAGATTATTATTTATTCTTCTAAATGAACATATGGTTCCACATACCGTTGGGTAGATTTTAATGCTTAAATTACTAACCTGAAATATTTTGCTAATTAGTATTAAAGCTTCATTTATTCTATTATGATCAATCCTAAGTGTAGGTAAATCTGTATCAAAAATAGATATAAATTCTGGTAATTTAATCTCTTCTTTATGGTAGTTATCTAACCAAAAATCTTCATCTATCTCTTTAATCGTATTATTAGTGATTAGATTATTTAAAGTTCTAGGTGGTATTAAAAGTGTTTTAACTCTTATCTCTTTATTTATTGTAGTGGCAAGATAGAACCCCTTACTCTGATAGAACCCTTTTTTTATATATGAAAGTGTTAATAACAGTTTTCTCTTATCATTATTTATGTTTTCAATTATTTCAAAATTTAACATAAGCCCTACTAGATAATTAAATAGCTACGTAGGGATTATATATCTGCAGTTTTAAATTGTCGATTTAATGTCATGATGATTAATGAAACGTAAGTTAATATCAACTATATTTTTTAATAAATTATATGAAATTACAAAGAATCGATAATGTATTGGAAGGGTTGATTCCTCTTATGAGTCCTCAAATACAAATATACTTTCTTACTAATGCATATAAGTCTGGATTTAAACCCTATCTCCAATTAGTTTTTAAGTATTTTCTTGATCCATCTAAGTTAACACCTGAGGAAAGAGCGAAAATTAAGGTAATTGAAGGTGCAACAACAGATTTAATGAATTTTGTAATAAAAAATAAAGATACATGGAAGAACTTTTTTCAAATTATTGATCTATCATTATCTGATTTTGATGGTAATCCATATAGATTAGATTCAGAAGTTTTAGAAAAATTGGAGATATGGGATGTAGCTGAGTACTCGTTTATAAGTATGTTAGATTTAGTTCAACGTTTTTTCTACTTTGAAGACGAAGATCCAAATATACTTAGAGAATATCCGCTAGATCAAGATATTCTTGATTTTACTATTGAAATACTGAAAAGGTATTGGATTAATAATAAAGCGACAGAGTCTTCATTAATTTATATTTGGTTATTAAAAAGAATCGGTTTATCAAAAATGAATGAATTATTAGCAAGTAGTTCAGATAAATCTGGAACTCCATTAGAATGTTAATAAATGATTTGTATACTATTGTTTTTAATAATGGTTGATATGAATAAGTAATAATGGAATAATAGTATGTTTAAATTTTTTAAAATATGAATAGTACATTAAGTAATAATCAATTAATGCAACCACCACAAAATACACCTATGAATAATTCACTACCACCATTACCCCCAATAAATGAAGTTGTTAATCCAACTCCTGTGCCATTACCAACAGTAACAAATGTCGTAGAAAATCTAGAGCCTACGATTGCAAGGGTAGAGTTAAATGATAAAGTTAATGATAAACCATTAGAAGTTGAAAAGAAAAAGGTTAATTCAAAGAATGCTAATACTATTATAATTGTGTTAGGAGTTATATTTGTAATAGTATTAATAATACTATCATTTCTATTAGGTAGATTATCAGCCCCAGTAATAACTAAAACTATAGATAATACAGATAATCAAGATGAAGAAGTTGTAAGTGTATTTGATTCATCATTATGGTTAGCTAGAGCACAAAACGGTAGTGGTTCATATGAAGTAACTGATAATGCTTTAACTATGTCTCTTAAAACTAGTCTTTTAGAATCTGGAACAGCATTTGCAAGGTATGATTTAAAAGAAGAATTACCTACTAACTTTGATGTTTCAGTTACAATGAGTGACTATGTATTAGATAGCGCTGTTAGTTCATCACTAAATAGGTTAGTATTTGGATTTGATGCTAATGATACTAATTTTTTTAATATTAGGCTTGTAACAGATGCTAGTGGATCATATTTAGATAGTAGGTATGTATCAGATAGTGTTAATGAAACTAGTGAAAAAGTTGTAATAACAGGAACTCCAGAAATTACATTTAGTGCTAAAAAAACTAGCAATAGTGTTACACTAAGTTATTCTCTAGATGGAGCAACTGCAATAGTTATTAGAGATATAGAGAACTTTATTGATCTTTCATTAACACCTTCTCTTCAATTATATGCAAATGTTAACAATACAATAGCTGAAGAAATTGAGGCTAAGTATAGTGCTTGGAGTGTAGAATAGATATTTGATATAATTACAGAATGGAAAAGAATAAATTAACTAACAAATTTTTTATGATGTTTAACTATAAATAAAGGGGTTTAATTTTGTATATCTAAAACCCCTTTAAGGGGTTTTTTTATTGCTTTTTATATTTTATTTTAAAATTATCTTTATACTTTAAAGATTAAATATATTAAAGAGTAATATGTATTTTATTTAATTATTAAGTTATTATTAAAGACATGAACACATTCTATATTACAACACCAATATTTTATCCTACAGGAACACCACATATTGGCACGGCTTATACCGTTTTTATAGCTGATACATTAGCTAAATATTATGCTCAAAAATTAGGATCTGATAATGTTTTGTTTTTAACAGGAACTGATGAACATGGAGGTAATATTGCTAAAAAAGCTAGTGAATTAGGAGTTACTCCAATTGAATATGTAAATGATTATGCAGAGCGTTACAAAAGGATATGGAGTGGTTTAAATATATCAAATTCATATTTTATTAGAACAACTAATCCTGAACATGAAGAATTTGCAAAAGAATTAATTCAAAAGTCTTTTGATAATGGAGATATATATGAAGGAACGTATGAGGGGTGGTATTGTGAGAGTTGTGAGAGTTACTATTCTGAAGAAGATTTAATTGATGGTAAATGTCCTAATCATCCAACTAAGTTACCAATATTTACTAAAGAAAAAAACTATTACTTTAAGTTATCAAAGTATTCTGATTGGTTATTAAATTACATTGAAGAAAATCCCGAATTTATTACTCCAATTAAATGGAGAGAATATGTTAAATCATTAATTAGGGAGAGATTAAAAGATATTCCAGTAACTAGAGCTAATGTTTCTTGGGGAATAGAAGTCCCATTTGATAAATCTCAAACAATATATGTTTGGTATGATGCACTACCTAACTATTTATCATATTTAAACTTTAAGGATAGTTTAGAAAAAGATTATTATAATAGATTCTGGGGTAACAGTGTACATGTAGTGGGTAAAGATATTATTAAATTTCATGCAATACTTTGGCCTGCAATGTTAAAGTCTGCAGGTTATCCAATATTTAAAAAACTTTTAGTACATGGTTTCTTTACTGTTAATGGTTTAAAGATTGGTAAGAGTAATAACAATGCAATAGATCCCCTAGAGTTAGGTGAAAAATATACTAATGATGCAGTTAGATATGCACTTTTATCTGAATTCCAAATAGGTAATGATGGAGATTTTAGTATTGAAAGATTAGAGTCTAAATACAATGGTGAATTAGGTAATAACTTTGGTAATTTATTAAATAGAGTTATACATTTAGCTAATCTTAAAGATGTAAATCTTCATGAAGATATTGAGATTGATAAGGATGTAAGTACATATATATCTACTATTGAAAATGAATATATTAACAATATTGAAAGTTTTAAAATATTTGAAGCTATACAAAATGTATCTGAATTATGTAGTTTTGGTAATAAATATGTAAATGATAAAAAGCCTTGGGAAATAACAGATACTAATGAATTAAAAAGTGTATTAATAACTCTAAGAGTATTGCTAGAAAAAGTAATAGAGCTTTATTCTCCAATAATACCTGATAGTAGTTTAAAAGCATCTAATGCACTAAAAAATCAAGAAAAGATTATTCTATTCCCTAAATTAGAATTAAAGAGTTAGTTATTTGAAGTATTAAGGGTTAATAGGTCATTTAAACTTACAGAGCTATTTAAATATTGCTCATAAGTTACAAATTTAACAGCTCCTAAATCTCTATCTGCTCTATAGTTATTAACTGAGTTTAGTAGTTCTTTAATAGAATCAATTTCTAAATCTAACCAATCAATATGTGATGAATATGATATTAATCTATCATACCCAAGAATTGTATTTAAAGGATATTGTTGTTCAAATATCTCAATTAATTTAGTAGCTTCTTGTGTATATCCATCTAAACCGTTATTAGGAATTTCAATAATATTAAGATATGTATTGTTAAATTCTTCCCTAACTATATTACTAAACTCATTAAAGTTATCTGTAGATATACCATTAGATATATTTTCTTTTAAAGGAATATAGCTTTGAACTTGGGTATCTAACTCCCAAGATTGTAAAACATCATTTTTACCTAATTTAACGCTTTCTCGGGCTGATGAATCATATACAAATCCTGATTCTACTAAAGCTTGTAGTATATCGCTATTCATAAACCAACCACCACTTCTAAAGCCTTTAATACTATCTATTTCATAATCACTATACTTTTTAAATTGAGTTTTTAATTTATCAATAGACCAGTTTAAAAGAGTTTTAATCTCATCTTTTGAGTAGTTAGTAATTAATGTATCATAACCATTTTCTCCATTATCCCAAGTTTCCCCTTCATATTTTGCATTAATTCCAACCTCTTCAATTAAATCATGTTGCATATGTAAGTGTAGTGCTAAATCATCTCCTTTAGTTAATCTATCACTTACCCAATCAGTTATTTCTTCTCTTTTAACTTCATTAGTTTTAATATATATGTATATTCTTGGATTAAAAAAGTGAGTTACATTAATACCATATTCACTTAAAGTATTTTCTAAAATTTGAAATTGATTATTACTAGGTATTATTCCTTCATAATCAATACTCCAAGAGATATATAGTGGGTGGGTGTATATAAATGTTGAGGTATTGGATTTGTATATTTGATTATTGTTTCTAACTATTAAGTAAACCTCATTAACACCATTTATTAATTTAGAGTTATCTAAAACAATATTGTTATTAAGTAACTTAACTTTAGAATAGTCAGTAATATTATTGTTGTATATAGCCCATATATCACTATTGTTTAAATCAATAGTACTATTAACTCTTAAATTAATATCATTTAATGTTTTCTCATTTAAATTCCATAGTTTCTCACTAAATATATTAATTAGTGTTTGCTCTTCATAAGACAAATTAGAAAAAGATATTTCGCTTATTTCTTCTCTACTTAAGTTATCTCTATTAATTAAATATTCATTAATATTTGAAGTTCTATCTCCATAGTAAATATAGTAATTAGTAAAGTTATTATTTTTATTAAATTTAATTATTGTATCAATATTATCCCGATTAAATATTTCATAACTTAAATATTGATAATTACTATTACTTAAGTTATACCCTATAATATTTATATCTAATGCACTATCTAAACTCTTTTTATCTAAAACTAATTCAGCATGGTTTAATTTAAAATATACTTCACTATTACTACTTAATATCTCTCGTCTAAAGGGGGAAGAGTCACTTATCCAACTTAAACTATTATCATTTACTGATAAATTATCGGGAACTTGTGGTAATTGAGAATTAAGATATGAGAATATTAAATTAATTATTAAAAGTGTTAGAAATATTAATATTGAAATTAATATATATCTATTTCTCTTAACTACTAAGATCTTTTTAAGATTGTACTTTATTTTAAATTTTAAGTTATGCATTAAATTTATAAGCATTTACTTTAGTATATGTTATTTAATTAATAAACTCTTAAGATTTTTTAGAAACATATATATTCCTGATTATATATATTTTTAGAATATTTAATAATTCTGTAGTAATATTATTACACATAATTTATTACTTTTTTAAAATGTTAAAGGTATACAATAGTTTAACTAAAACATTGGAAGAGTTTAATCCAATGGTTGAAGGTAAGGTTAGCATGTATACTTGTGGTCCGACTGTATATAGTTATCCAACTATTGGGAATTGGAGAACATATATCTTCTCAGATGTTGTTAATAGAAGTTTAAGATACTTAGGGTATGATGTTTCATTTGTAATGAATTTAACTGATGTAGGGCATCTAACAGGGGATAATTTAGGTGATTCATCAAGTGGTGAGGATAGGTTAGAGAAGGCAGCTAAAAGAGAGAAAAAAAGCGCATGGGATATTGCTAAATTTTATTCTGATGATTTTGTTAATGGAGTAAATAGATTAAATATTTTAAATCCAATAATCTTTTGTAAGGCTACTGAACATATTCAAGAACAAATTGATTTAGTTAAAAAAATTGAGGAGAGAGGTTTTACATACTCCACAACTGATGGAATATATTTTGATGTTAAAAAATATGAATCTAATGGAAACACTTATGGTGAATTATCTAACCTAGATCAAATTTTAGAAGGAGCTAGAGTTGAGATTAACCCAGAAAAAAAAGACCCAAGAGATTTTGCTTTATGGAAGTTTAGTCCTAGAGATTCTAAAAGAGATATGGAATGGGATTCTCCATGGGGAATGGGTTTCCCAGGATGGCATATTGAATGTAGTGCTATGGGCATGAAGTATTTAGGAGAACAGATAGATTTGCATTTAGGAGGAGAGGATTTAAGATCAACTCATCATCCTAATGAGATAGCTCAAAGTGAAGCTGCAACAGATAAGAAACCCTTTGTTAAGTATTGGATGCATGGAGCATTTCTTCAAGTTGATGGTGGTAGAATGGGTAAAAGTTTAGGTAATGCATATACCTTATCAGATATTGATGAAAAAGGAATTAATCTAATAGCGCTAAGATATTTCTATTTCTCATCTCACTACAGATCTAAACTTAATTTTACATGGGATGCACTAAAATCTAGTGAAACTACACTAAATAAACTAATTAATACTGTTAAAAGGTTATCTAGTGAAGTTGAGACTTTGCATAATATTGATTTAAATATTAATTTAGATTATCAAACTAAGTTTATACAGTATTTAGAGAATGACTTTGATATGCCAAAGGTATTAAGTTTAATGTGGGAGTTAATTAAAAGTGATTTATCATCTTCAACTAAATTAGCTACGTTATTAGATTTTGATCGTGTATTAGGTTTTAATTTAACTAATGTTTTAGATCAACCTAGTAGTATTGATATAAGTGATGAAGTTAAAACTCTTTTACTTGAAAGAGATGTAGCTAGAAAGAAAAAAGATTTTAATGAATCAGATAGAATTAGAGATATATTATTTAATGAGTATCATATTAAAGTATATGATACTGATAAAGGACAAGAGATAGAGGAGGTTTAAGCCTCTATTGAGAATAGTCTATTTTTTACATCAGCTACATTTTTTAAAGTACTATCTGCATCTATAGTAATTTGATCTAATTCAATCTCTATTAATTCTTTAAAACTTGTACCAAAGAATTCAATTATGCATGTAACTACATGTATAAGTCTAGGATCTCTTTGAAAAGTTTTTAAAAAAATACGTAGTAATTTTAAAAAGTTATCATCCAATTCAAAGTCTATAATATCTTCATATTCAAAAAGTTCACTTACAACCTCTAATCTTGAATTAATACCCTCTTTAAATGCTTCTAACGAATTGAATACTTGCCAATTTCTTAATAGAATAAGATCATATTCAAGGTTTTTATATGTTGTGAATAGAAACTCTCTATCATGTATTGCCATTTAAATATATAAACTCAGATTTAAGCTTCTGTAGGGTAATATATTGATATAAGACTTCGTGCTCTAACTGCAGTTTCTCTTGAATTTTTTTCTATTTCTTGTAAATTTTCTCTAATAAAAGGTTTTACATCTGCAGGACATAAAGCGTTTAAAACATAAACTACTTGAGTTAATTTTTCATCTGATCCAAATATCTCAAAAAAAAGAGATATGTATTTTAGATAAAATATAAAGGCTTCTTCACTTTCTATTTTAATTCCTCTGCCTAAATACTGAACTTTATTAACAATACGTGCAGTAAATTCTTTACTATCTTCTAAAGTTCTAAGTATAATTAAATCATCACGAAGCTCGGCATGCGATTGATCAAAGTGATTAATTAATTTTGGCATTCAATTTAAAATAATAAATATAAAGATATGATAATACTAGTTAGCTTAATATATCAAGTATATAACTTATTATTAATAACCCTTCGTCACTTAATGGTTCAGATATTACTCCTATTAACTCTCTTAACCTAGATAAATCATCACTGTTCGAAGTATTATTTTTAAAAATATTTATAGCCTCAATATTTTCTGGAGTTGATAGAGTAGTCTTAATGAATTCTAGAATTTCTTTAAAATTATCATCAGCTTTAAAAGCTTTAATAATGAATATAACGTATAGAAGCTTTGTATAGACATCCTCTGTTGCAAGCAAGGTTTCAAACCCTTCTTTTATTCCTGCAAGCGATCTGTTTTGATACAATTTAATATCTGTTACTTTTACTTTCATATCAAGTTCCATAGAATCATCATTCATATTCATTCCTCTTCCTAATGGTTTATTTGGATCACCCATATATTTAAATTAAAAGATTAAATAATATACTTATTGTTCTTCTGAAAAACGTTTTCTTAAAAGATCATCTACCCGACCAAGTGTTGCTTGAGTATCCTGTTTAATATACAGCAGTTTTTGATGAATAAACTCTGAACATTCACTACACTCTGCTAATATAATCTCAACTACAGTTGTTAATCTTCTATCATCCTTAAATACTTCCAAGTAAAGAGCTAAAAGACTTAAAATATCATCTCTTCTACCTTCCATTGTCATTAGCATATTGTTTTTAGCTATAACTCCAAATCTAATTGCCTCTATGAATCTATCTCTTTCTAACACTTCATCCAATTTTTTAAGTTCTTCTAAATCAGCTATTACTCTAGCTTTGAGATCTCCTATTGTAGTTTTTAAACCAATAAGTAAATTTTTATCTGGCATAAAAAAGATATTTAACTATGTTGATATTAACACCAAATCATTAACTTATTCAATTATTCACAACTTTGTAGATACTTCAAACTAAAGCTAGATAAGTCTAATAGATTAATTACGCCATCGTTGTTAACATCTCTACTACCACAACTTTTAGTGTCAAGGGTTTCTACACACTCTTTAGAATATACTTTCATAAATTCAGTTAAATCTAGAGAATTAATAAACTGATCGTTATTAAAATCCATTGCACCACATAAAACATCTAAATTATTATCATTAATTAATACCTTAGATATCTCTACTGAAACATTAGCTCCTGTAGCAAAATTACCTGTATAACAAGCATCAATTCGGGAAGCTACACTAATTAACTTGTTAGTACCAGTTTCTAAAATTGGACTACCACTATCACCAAAACATAATCCACCACTTTCTCCTCTAAAAGATATTGAATCTCCACCAAAAGATGTGCTTTCAACACAAAGAGTAGCGCTTTTCCTTAATGGACTTGAAGTTTCTAGAGAATCTTTACCATAACCTACAACTGTATAGTTACAAGAAGTTGATGCTGTAGCTACCTCTGCATATTGATCTAGTAATATATCTTCACTTAGAATAACAATTGAAATATCACTTGAGATATTTCCATCTAAAATCCAATTAGGATGAATAAATATCTCTTTAGATCTAATATACTTAGTTTTATCATAGTCAAAGTTTCCTAATTGAAAAAATACTTCACTTGTATCATCAACACAGTGAGAAGCAGTAACTACAGTATTTTTGTTAATTAATGCTCCTCCACATAGCTCAAACTCAGTAAACGATATCTCACTAACAATATATCCAACAAATGGATAACCACTTTCTAATTTACCGCCAAATATAGCGCCAGAATCAAGTGGTGCATTAGATTTTCTTAATCTTTCAGTAACTCCTATTAAAAGAAATATACCAAAAAGAATAAAAGTTAATATTAAAACTCTTTTAATTAATTCTTTTTTTGCTAAATTATCATTCATATTAAATAGGGTTTCTTTTTCTTCTAAAAAGTATAAGAGTCATTGAAATAATAAAAAACGATATAGAGATAATTAACCCTATACTACTAAATATTAAAACATCATCGTTTGTATCTATATTAAATCCTCCAATAGTAACTATATCTTTTTCATCTTCCTTTACAATCTTATCCTCTAAACTATCTAAATCTTCTCTTAAATCTTCTCCATTAGAATAAAAACTACCATTAGCTTTAACAATTGAAAACTTATCGCTATCTAATACTTTAAAAGTTAGAAATCCTAGAGATTCATTTAAAGTTAATTCACTATCCTTAACGAGTGTTGCACAAACCCTATTATCAGTAAAATATTCTCCATTTGTACAATCAGGATTTACAATTACAAAATCTTTAGCATTATATATTTCAAAATCAGTAATCCTGATCCCTGTAGAAATGATGCTAATCTTTACACCATTCTCACGATCTTCAGGAGTTGCTTTTAACTCTAAGGTATAGCTTTCTCCATTAGTAAACGATGTATAGTTGTTAACTAAGTAATATGCTTTTGCATTAAAGGTAATATTTGAGAAGATACTAAACATTAAAAATGTAATTAGTAATATTTTTCTATGTAATTTTATAGAATTCATTAAATTTAGTTAACAAGTCATTCTAATATATTACAAGTGAAGTTTAAATAACTAATTAATAACCAATAATTAACTCTAATAATTATTAGTTATTTAATATTACTTTTGAGGCTTTAAAGAGAGTATCTTCATTAAACATATTTGCCATTAATTGAATTCCTATTGGTAAACCTTTACTATCTACACCAAGAGGTAAACTAATTGCAGGAATTCCAGCTAAATTAGCAGTAACAGTAAATATATCTACTAAATACATTTGAATAGGATCATTAATCTTTTCTCCAATTTTAAATGCAGTAGTTGGAGATACAGGAGAAATTATTACATCTACATCTTTAAATGCATTTTTAAATTCATTTTTAATCTTTTCGCGAACAAGACTTGCTCTTTTATAGTATTGATCTGAGTAACCCTTACTTAGTGCAAATGTTCCAATCATTATTCTTCTCTTTACTTCTTCTTCAAAATATTTACTTCTACCCTCACTCAAGTTTTCTTCATAATTATCGCTCTCTATTGGTCCATATCTTACACCATCATATCTTGCTCTATTAGAAGATATTTCAGATGGAACTAATACATAGTAACAAGCTAGAGCGTATTTAGATGATGGAAGAGATATATCTTTAATTTTAAATCCTTTATCTTTTAATTCTTTAATTTTTAAATCAATAGCCTCCTTAATTTCAGGATTTAATCCATCAATAAAAAACTCAGGAGCTACTCCAAATGTAATGTTTTTTAATTCAGATTCTTCTATTTTATTTAATGAATCTAAATAGTTAATTGTTTCAGTTTCTGAAGTTGTTGCATCATTAATATCTTTTCCAGCCATAATGCTCTCTAAAAGAGCCATATCTTCTAAGTTTCTTGTAAAGAATCCTGGTGTATCAAATGAAGAAGCCATAGCACCTATTCCATATCTAGAATTCCTACCGTAAGTTGGTTTTAAACCTAAAAGTCCTGTAAAAGATGCAGGTAATCGAACTGATCCCCCTGTATCTGTACCTAATGAAAAGAAGCCTACACCACTTAATAGTCCACTAGCACTACCTGAACTTGATCCTCCAGGTGTTCTTTCTAAATCTAGAGGATGTTTAGTTGCTCCATAACCAGAATTTTCTCCACTACTTCCAAACCCCCAAGGATCACAATTAGCTTTAGCTATTAATATACCTCCTTGATCTAAACATTTTTGAACTACAGTTGAAGTATATACAGCAATAAAGTCACTCATATATTTAGAACCAAATGTAGTTCTAATTCCATCCACCATGTATAAATCTTTAACAGTGAATGGTATTCCAAGTAAACTTTTATTTTCTAAATCAGTGTCCCCATTTTGAATTTTCAAATCTAATTCTAAAGCTCTATCAAGCGCACTATCAATTATTGTTATAAAAGCATTAGTGTCGCTATTAACACTATGAGCTCTCTCTAAATGCTCTTTAATTAAATCAACAACCCTTAATTCTTTATTTCTTATTCTTTTAACTGTATTAGTTATTGTATCTATATTTGGTATTTCTAATTTATTCATAGTTTTATTAATTTAATGCAATTATATCTTTTACTATTCTTATTGAGAAGTGTTGTAATATATTTTAAATTTTAGTACAATAACAGAATTGTTTACAGAAATGAATAACAAATGAATATATTAAATGTCTTTACAACCTTAACTATTTTAAATCTCATTATTATTGAGAGATTTATTAGGAGGTAAAGATATATATTTTTAAATATTAGAAACCTCCTAAAAGGAGGTTTTTTTATATGTACTTAAAAAGTAAAGTTGAGACAAAGGGCTATAGTGAAAAATTGCTTGAAGTAAAAAGAATATATGAGCGTGTTATGGTCCCACGCAAAAATATTATTTATGGTATCCAACCAATAAATCATAGAGAAGGAGATGAGAGTGAGTCACAATTTTCTAACGAAAGAATTAGATCAATTTTCAAAAATCTTAAAACCTATGGTATAGCTATAATTCCTCCAATTACTTTAGTTATATTTAGGGGTACACCAGTAATCGTAGATGGTCATCATAGATATAGAGCTATTGGCAAGTATAATGCTTGGTTAAGGCAAAATGGAGAAGAAGAAATTACACATATTCCTGTAGATATATTAGATTATGAAGATTATAAGAAGGTAATGCAGTTAGATGAAAGTAACTCAGATGATATGTTTCTGTATCTTGTAGAATGTGCAGCAATAAGCTTTATTTCATTAATTGAGCAAACTAAGACCGATTTAGAAAAACCTTTAATAATGCCCGTTCTTCCATTTAGAGAGAATATTGGAATAGGAAATGATGAGCAATAGTGATGATATAATTTATCTATATGGAAAATCAATGTATTGAAGATAAATTAAACAGTTATAGAGTAAAAACTTTCAGGGAGTTAACAACTCTTGTTTGGAGGATTGCTGATAGATATGCTTATTATGAACTCATAATGAGGGAAATTGAAAATGGTTTTTCTATACTAGAGGCAGAAAACCAAGTAAACAAGATCTTTGCAATAAGGAGCTTTGAGGATTTTTTAAATTTTGAGTCTGAAAAACTTGGGATACTCGAATCCTAATTAATCAACCCCTAATATATATTTATATACATTGTAAACACCATTAGATTCTGTATCTGAAGTTCTATCATCTAATAGAATGTATGATGATTTACCATTAATAGTGATATATGTATTTAAATCAATAATATATTCTTGAGAAATAACTTCATTAAGATTTAAACCATCATAATCACTAATCCATAAAGATTTAGTTTCATTATCATTACTACTTAAAATCATAATACTATTACCATTAGGAGTATATTTAACAAACAAAGTATCTAAATTAATATCAAAACTAGATTCAAAATCAGTATATGTTTTAGAATTACCTACAGTTTCTTCAAACTTAATACTTAAGTATTTATTATCTTCTTGTTTAAATAATAAATTTAAAAAGTTAGGAGATATATCTACTAATTCATAATTAAAATCAAAAACTCTAGTAAATGATTTATCTAAATCAATAAATATATATTTAGAATTAGTTTTTAAAAGAATAATTTCATTCTCATCTCTAGAAATATATATATTATTTACACTATCATCTAATTCAATTAAATCTTCTAAATCTAATACTTCAGCAGCTTGTTTATTAGAATATTCAAATATCTTATTTAAATCTTTTCTGTAGTAATAAAGAGCTTGACTGTTATTTGCAAATATAGAAGAGGTTTTTAATGAATTGTATTCTATAACACTTAAACTTTTAGAAGATAATTCGTAATAACTTAAAAGATTATTTGATAATAAAATTAACCCTTCTGAGTTTTGAAACCAACTAAACTTATCTGGATAAAATCCTAAAGTATCGTTAAGTTTAGTTAATGTTGAAGTTGATATATTTAAATAATAAAGTTCTTTTGTTGTTTTTAAATCAATAATTAAATTATTATTGTTATTTGAAACACTTATTGAATAATCATCTAGTTTTTTAATAAACTCACTATCTAATTTAATAATTTGAGATGGAGTATTGTTACTAAAATTTAAAAATCCTCTATTTAAACCTAATCTCCAAATACCAATATCTTCAACCTCTTTAGAATCCTTAATTAAATAATAAAGATATTCACTATTATCTGGTACATATATTTTATCAACTCTAGAATCAGTAGTTTTTTCAAATAATACTCTTACAGGAGATAATTGAGCTACAATATCTTCTACAACACCACTTCTTAAATTTACAATTCTTTCCCAATCTCTATACCCATCTTTTTTTAAAGTTACTTTTGTTATTCCAGGAGTTAACCATTCAACTCTATTTTCATTCTTACTAACCTCCACATCGTTAATATATATACTTACATCTGTGGGAGAACTATTAACTCTTAAAATACTTGTATTGGTAACAACTCCATTATCATCTATTCTATTACCTTGTGCTAAGGTAATTACGTATATAGATACAGCAGAAAACAGTAATAGCGATAAAATTGTAGATAATAATCTTCTCTTCATCATGGTAAGTATATCACTATAATTTTATGGTTTGTAGTATCATTTTAGAACATTTTTTATATATAATTACCAAGCTGTAGTAATATATCATTAGTATGAAAAAAGTTTTAATATTAGTCCCATATTCTTACCCATCTAAATGTGGTGTATGGAGTAGAGCATACTTAGATGCTAAATATCTTAAATCAAAAGGATTTGATGTAACAATATTTAGTTCTAATATATTAAAAGGAACTAATGAAAAATTACCTAAAAGTGATGAAATAGATGGAATAAAGATACTGAGATTTAAAGTATTGTTTAAACTAGGTGGCTCTTCAATGTTTTGGTTTTTTGCTATAAAGTTTTTAAGATTAAATCCAAGTATAGTTCATACACATGGATTTAGACACCCTCATTCTTTAATGAGTTTAATATTAGGAAAATTAACATTTAAAAAAGTATTATTAACAACTCATGCTCCATTTGAAAAAGATAATAACAGATCAATATTTTTAAAAATTATAGATACTCTTTACGATTTAATAATTGCAAGAATTGAATTAAAGTTATACAACAATGTAATTAGAATATCTAATTGGGAAGTACCGTATTTAAAAAAGTTAGGAGTTAAAAATAGTGTTTTTATACCTAATGGAGTTAATGAAATATTTAATGAAGGAGTAACTTCTCCTTCTAAAAGTGATGTTCCATTTAAAAGAGTAATATTTATGGGGAGGTTAGATCCTGTAAAGAGATTAGAATGGATAATTAATGTTGCAGAGCAAATTGAAACTTCTAGTAATAATGTTTTAAAAGATATTAAGTTCTTAATTAGGGGAAGTTTAAATGGTTATGATTCTTTAGAATCTAAAAGTAGTAATTTAACCCTAGATAAAACTTCGTATGACTATAGTGAATTTATAAGAGAATTAGATACAAGTGATATTTATATATTACCAAGCATTAGAGAAGCTCTTCCATATACATTATTAGAGGCAATGTCTAGAGGTAAAATTGTAATTACATCTAATAGCTTAGGGGGTTTAGAAGTTGTAAAAAATGGTATTAATGGATTTATTGTTTCAAATGAAACAGAGCTTAGGGAAGTTTTAGAATATATTTATTCTAATTGGGATAAAATGTATAAGATAAGGACAGAAGCTATAAATAGAGCTTTAGAGTATAATATTAATCTAGTTAATGAAAAACTTGGTAAAATATACAAACAATTTTAAATATTAGAAATTTTTTATGAAGATACCGTCAATAGTTTGGATAATTCTATTAGTAGTTATAGGTGGAGCTTTTATAATATTTTTATCTCAAAATAAAGCTACCCCAACCGATATTACACTACCTCTTGATGTTGAAGTTTATTCTGACTATAACTGCCCTCACTGTGCAACCTTAGTTCCATATGTTTATCAGGTTGTAGAAACTTATGGAGAAGATTTAAATTTAGAAAAGAGACACTTACCATTTTTAACTGATTCCTCATATACGTATGCATATGCTGCAGAAGCTGCAAGAGACCAAGATAAGTTTGATGAGTACAACTTAGAGTTATTCAAATGGTTAGAGTATGTAAGAAATAGTGAATCTACAACATTTGAATACTCCGATGAAGAAAAAGAACTATTCTCAAATGATGTTAATTTAGAAACTATTGCACAAAGATATAGTTTAGATTTAGAAAAATTTAACTTTGATAGAAATTCAGAAGAAATTAAAGATAGAGTAATACTTGAAAAAAGTAATGTTGTTAAAAGATTAGGTGGTCAATTTACACCTGTAGTATTTATTGAAGGTGAGAGATATGAATTAACTACATTTAATGACTTAAGTAATAGAATAGCTGAATTAATTAATTCTGTTAAAGATAATAAATGAGATTAAATAGATTCTTTACACCTAGAAAACACATTGGTGTTGGAAGTAGTGTAAAGCTTGAAGATAGTGATATTAGTCATATTAGAAAAGTCTTAAGACTAGCTCCTGGAGCTCAAATACTTTTATTTAATAATTCAAAAGAATATTTAGCTACTTTAAAAATAGTTTCTAAAGACTTTATAACAGCAGAAATTAAAGAAAAAGTTAAAGAGTTTGATAATGAGAATACTCGTGAAGTAACTCTATTCCAATCCCTACTAAAGGCTGGTAAGTTTGATTTAATAATTGAAAAGACAACAGAATTAGGTATTGATAAATTTATTCCATTAGAAACTGAGTTTTCCCAATCTAAATTAGAAGATGCATCTAAAAAGATTATGAGGTGGAAGAATATTGTAATGGCAGCATCAAAACAAAGTGGAAGAATAAAAATGATGGATATATTAAATCCAATAAAGGTAAATAATATAGAATCTTCCCTTATAGAAATAGGTATTGAAAAGTTAATTGTTTTTGTATCTGAATCTAATTTAAAAAATTGTGAATTTAAGAATATTAAAGATTTAAAACTTGATAACTTTAAAAGAGTAGGAGTAGTTATTGGAAGTGAAGGAGGGTTTTCCCCAACTGAAATTGAAACTTTTAAAAAACTTGAAGCTATGTTTATAACAATGGATAATGTAGTTTTAAGAAGTGAAACTGCATCAGTGTTTTTTAGTGGAATAATTAAGAATCTATATTAACTTATATTCAATTATTAATATTGAATACTTTATCTATTAATATTGAAGTTTATGCTTACTAATATAAAAAACTTTAAAGGTGTGTTAATTCATTTTCTTTTAATATTTTTAACATATATCCCTTTCTTAATATTTAGTTTAATTGAAGTTAGTAAAGGGGTGAGTAGTGATACTTTAATTCAGTATGTTCAATCTAATATTGGGATTCTTGGTTTATTATTAATGTTATGGCAGGTAACATTAGGTGTTAGATCAATTGCAACTATATTTACTAAAGACATTATATGGCTTAACTCAATTCATTCATTCTTTGGAAAATATGGTTTTGTTTTAATAATGTTACATCCAATTCTTTATTATTACAGAAGGTTAATTGATGTTGGAGCTATATCATTACCTAATTTAAGTTTAGTTCGTGATCAATATATATTTTTAGGTCAATTAGCAATATTTCTATTAGGTAGTTTATGGGTAACTTCAGCAATATTTAGAAATAAATTACCATATAGGTTATGGAAATTTATACACTTTGTATCATACCCTATAATATTCTTAGTATTTATACATAGTCTTAATATTGGAGTAATTTTAAATACTCCAAGAAGTGATGTATTAAGATACGTTTGGATTATTCTTTTTATTATCTTTATTCTTGCATCAATTTATAGATTAATTTTCCAAATAGGAATATTAAAGTATAAATATGTTGTATCAGGTGTAACTAAGGTTGCTCTAGATACCTCTAAGATTGATTTAAAACCTATAAATAAAGTATTAAATATTAATCCTTCTCAGTTTCTATATATTCAAAACAATATTTTTGATGAAGCTCATCCATACACAATATCTCATAAAAATATGGAAAGTAATGAGATAAGTATTACTGTTAAAAATTTAGGTAAACATAGTGAGTATTTAAATGAATTAAGAATTGGCCATAAAATATATTTAGATGGTCCATATGGAGTATTTATGCAGGATAAGTCTTTGTTGGATAAATACCCTCTTGTATTATTAGCTGGAGGTATTGGTATTACTCCTTTTGTTGATTATATTAATTCATTAAAAACTAAAGAATTAAATCATGATGTTATATTGTTTTTTGGAGCTAAAACTATTGATGATTTAGCTTTTAAAAGTGACTTTGATGAGGTTTCAAGATTAAACCCTAGGTTTAAGGTTATATATGTCTTAAGTGATGTTAAAGAGAGTATTTCAGGCTTTGAAACTGGATATATTACAGAGGAATTAATAAAAAGATATATAACTGAGTTTAATAACAGAAAGTATTTTGTATGTGGACCAACATTAATGTTAGAAAAGGTTGAGGAGATTTTAAAGAGTAATAATGTAAGTATTGATGATATTTATAGTGAGAAGTTTAGTTTCTAATATTAATATACTAATTTATTGAGAAGTAAGGAGTAAATATAACTCATCAATGTTTTTAATAACTTCTGTATTTAATTTTAAATTAGCTTTGTTACATAATTCTTTAATTTCATTTAATGACCAGTACCTTTGTTTAATAAAAGAAGTATAGGTCTTCGTATCTATTGAGTTTTTAATATTTGTTACGATAATCTCTTCTTTTGATATTGAAGTATTAGTTTTACTAAAGTATTTATATGTTTTCCAATTTAAATCATATCTAAATTCTGAATCTTGAGTAGTGTAGCTAAAATCAAATTGAGATGGATTAATATTTTCTGGGTTATCAATGTTTATAAGTATTTTGCCGTTTGTTTTTAGTAATTTTTTACACTTATTTAAAAGTCTAATGGCATCTTTTTTTGTTAATGCTATTTCATTAAATGTATTCCAAAACATTATTATTAAATCATACTTTACTTTAGTATCAAATTTAAATATATTCTTGTTATGTAATTTAATGTTCATTTGTAAATCTTTATCAATAGTAGATAACTTTTCTTTAAATAACTGTAGTAATGATTTAGAACTATCTACAACATCAACTTTAAAATTTTGAGTGGCTAAAATTAAAGAATGTCTTCCACTACCTCCACCTATGTCTAGCACTCTACTATGAGGTGGTAAGTATTTATTAATTAAACCAATTTCTAGATTAGTAGCATCATCTCCTTTAATAAAAGAATTTACTATATCGTAGTATTTAGCTGTATTATCGTTACTATTCTTCATTTATTAATTCAGATATTGGGAAATAATTAATTTCAGAAATGTTTTTAGCATTAGCATATATCATAGCTAATCTATCTAATCCCATTCCTATTCCTGATACATCTGGCAATCCTGATTTTAATGCATCAATTAGATCATAATCAAAAGCTATCTCTTTCATTTTTAATCTTTTTCTGGCATTTTGTTCTTCAATAAATCGTTTCTCTTGTTCATCTCCATCAATTAATTCTGTATATCCATTGGCTATCTCTTTATTAAACATGTATAGTTCTACCTTTTGACATACAAGTGGGTTAGCAGGATTTTCTTTAGTTAGTGGACACATTATTTTAGGGAAATCGTATAGAAATACAGGTTTATCTATTGGTAATTTATCTTCTATCTCTGAGCCAAATATTAATTCAAATATTGTTTGCCATTCATCATCGTTATCTACTTTGTAACCTCTATTTTTAGCAAAATTAATAAAATTATTTGTATCATTAATATCACTTAATTCAATATTTAAATATTTCTTAAGTATTTCAGGTATTGAAAATCTATAGAAGGAGTCTTTAATATTAATTGTTTTACCAAGGTAATCTAGCGTTAATGGTATATTCTTTACCTCCTTTAAGTTATTTATTTCATCAACACTTAAGTTTGAAATTTCTTTAATAGAGTAGTGTTGTAGGGCTTTAATGTATTTAAGTATAAATCTCAAGAGTTCTTCAGTAGAATCCATTAAGTTAATATATGTATTACCTAGTTCATACCATTCTAACATTGTAAATTCTGGAGAGTGATTAACCCCTATATCTTCTAACCCTCTTAATACTTTTGTAATTACAAAATGATTACCTAATCCTGCACTTAATATTTTCTTGTTATATGTTTCTGTAGTAGGGGTTAAATATGCTTTTAATTTCCTTTTGTTACTTAATTCAATTGTAGTTTCTAAAACATCTAAGTATCTCTCTTGTGGAAGCGCAGTTGTAATTATGGGGCTTTCTAACTCGTGATAGTTTCTATCCTCAAAAAACTTTCTACATGCTTTAATTATATATTCCTTAGTAAAATACCTTGGGAATAGGGTTGGATTATTTTTTAATTGTTTCCAAGTTCTCATTATTCTTTAGAGAAGTATGTTCCAGTATCTGTGTTAATTACTATTCTTTCTCCATTTTTAATAAATAGAGGTACTTGTACTTTAAATCCAGTTTCTACTGTAGCTTCTTTAGATGCATTAGTTGCTGTATCTCCCTTAACTGCATCAAAGGTATCTATTATCTTTAATGTTATCTTTTGAGGTATTTGAGCATATATTGGGTTACCTTCATAGAATGATATTATATATTTACCATCTTCATGAAGGAAATCTGTACCCCCAGGTATTAAATCCATTAATACATTTACTAAATCATATGTTGTTGGATCCATAAATACTGCACTGTTTCCCTCTACGTATGAATACTGCATTGTTTTAGACTCTATTTCTAATTCTTCTACCTTTTCTCCTGATCTAAATACATGATTAAATATTTTTCCACTTTTAATACTTTTAAGTCTAACTCTGTTAAATGCTCCACCTTTACCAGGGGAATAAAATTCTTTTTCTATTAAAACATGAGGTTCGTTATTAAACTCAATAATCATTCCTCTTCTTAATTCTGTTGTACCTGCCATATATGTATATTTATAAAGTTGATGTATTTTAACAGATATTAGATATTGTTAGAAGGTTTAATCTCTCTTTCTACAACATTATATCCAGGTAATCTAATTGTAAAATTTGAACCAACTCCTACCTTACTTTTAATTTCAATTGTACCTCTCATTAATTTTACTAGGTTAAATACAACGTATAGTCCTATTCCTGTTCCTCCAGGTCTAATTACGTTCATTCTTTCATTACCATCACTTAAGTATGTATTAACTCTAAAGAACTTTTTACCAAGGTTTGGTATAGCGTCTTCTGGAATACCTTCTCCTGTATCTTTAACTGTAACTACTACATATCCATTCTCTTTATATGCTTCTACTCTAATTTCTCCCTTCTCTGTATATTTAACTGCATTACTAACTAAATTATCTACAACCTCTTGTACTTGATCACGGGCTGCAAACGCTATTATTTCTCCCTCTCCAAATACAGAGTATAGCTTAATACCTTTTCTAGTAGAATCAGATGTATTACCCTCAATTGCTACATTAACAACATCTTTTATATCTACTTTCTCCATTATTATCTGCACCCTGTTATTTTCAATTCTTGTAGAGGAGAGTACTGTTTCTAAGATTTTAACTTCTCTTCTAATGTTTTCTAAAGCTTTTGTATACAAGTTATTTAATTCAAATTGTGTATCACTTTCATCTACTTTACCTATTGCACTTTTCATCATTGCTACTGCATTTCTAGCTATACTTAATGGTGTTCTTAATTCATGTCCTAGTATATCCATCATATCTTTTTCTTTACGTAGTTGTTCAGATAACTCTTGGTTTTTTTGTTGAATTTCTTTGGTTGCTATTTCAACTTCCTTTTTAAGATTTAAGTTAAACACTTCAACTTCTTCATAAAGTTTAGATCTTGCAAAAGCAACCCCAGTAATTTTCGCAAGATTTGTAATAAAATCTAGTTGGCCACTTTCATAGGGATAGCTAATATTTTCTTCGCCTAAAATCAAGATTCCGATAAGCTCTTTAGGATCAAGAATAGGAACCATTAATCTAATATTATGCCTTTCAAGAATATTTTTTATTTTCATCAAGTCATCGAGATTATGAGATGAATTGTTAGGATTTATATTAATAAGATCGTAGTTTAAAGGTTCAAATTTAGTTAATTGAAAAACCTTAATTACCTCGATTATCTCATCCTCATTGAAGATGTTTGGAAAGTTATTTTTCAGATTTGAAATCAATTTTCTTTTGAGGTTTGTAAAATATATACTAAAATATTTAGGTCTTAGTGTGGTATTTAATGTGTTAAATAATGATTCGGATATTTCATCTGTATCAAGCTTATTACTTATCTGTATGTTGTACTTGGCTAATTGTTCTGAAGGGTCGTATCCTGAGTTTAGTACTCTTTTAGTAACATTACTTTGTAATGAAATTCGCAATTTGTCGTAAATTAGTAGAAAGGTTATACCAACTGGTATCCCTGTCAAAAGTGCGTTTATATTAAATACGCCTCCCCATAGGAAAGTATCGATTATAAAGGATATATAAAATCCAGCCATCAGTACTATTGTTAAAACTGATATATAAATCAATCTTCCAAAAAGTATTCTAGTCTCAAAAAGTTTATATTTCAGAATTGAGTAGGCTATAGCTAAGTTAATTGGTATGCTAGTAAAGATACCTAGAAAAGATAGCCTAGAATTACCTAAAACTATTGGGAGAAGAATATTAGTTAACAAAGTTGAAATCAAAGTTATAATTATTCCACTATATACAATATTTACTGAAATCTTAGTCTTTATGTTATTTAGATGTCTGTGTGATCTTATTATCCAAAATATACCTATAGTTACAATAACAATAAATAGTACAATTACTGGATAAATGTCGCCATAGAAAATCTTTTTAATAGCTGGATCTGTTCCTTCTATAACTAAATTTGTAAACAAGCTTAATAATCCTAAAATCAAGCTAAGAAGAAAGAATGGAATAGTAACTACACTTTTAGTTTTGAAACTAGAATTTAAGTCTTCATTTCTGTAGTGATATACAAATAAAAACAGATTGGAGATCAAAAGTGGGGCTGCAAACCACATTGACTTAGCAGCAGTATATGATACTTCTTGGCTTATATATGAGGAGAAAAAATAAAGACTCAAAACCCAAATGATGCTTGATATAATTAAAAATGAAAAGAAAAGTCCACTTAACTTTTTATTAATAAGAAAATGTCTAGCTGATATAAAAATGAAAACACAAAAAAGTGGAATAATAATGTAAAGTGCTAATTCAAGTATCATAGTAAAAACTTCTATATATATCGCTATTCTACAAGAATAACATTTACTTGTGAATACTCAACTTGTCAAATTTCAGCTACGAGTTCTATTGCTTTATGTATTTTGATTAAATCTTCCGCTGGGGATTCCCAGAACTTGATTACAACATCATAGTCGATTGTGGTTTTCCCCAGTTCCCGCATAATATGATCTAAATAAGGTTTAATCTCATTGATTGCTCCTTGTTCAAGAAGTCTCATGGTTTGTTCTCTAAGCCAATTAATAGATATGCATAAAACTTTTCCTACTGGAGAGGAGAAGTAGCCACTCATGCCTGCAGTTATTGATTTAGTTTCAGATGTAGGTTTAACAAGAGTATTAATTAATACGTAATTACCATTGGTACTTGGAACCATTCCAGATAGGCCTATGTTCGTCATTGCTAGCAATCCTGGATTTGGTTGAATAAATGCTGTGGTCATTGGAACACCATTTTTTGTGTTGACAATTTCATTAACTTTTCTGATAAATTTCGTAATATGAAATTCAATTCCAGTGCCAAGTCCTTCAAGCTCAGGAAATATCCTATGCCTCAATTCTTTATCCTCAAGTTTAACTAATCTTCCTGGCTCTCCTTCGAGAGTCTCTGAAAAATCAATTTTATTAAATACTTGAAACCTTGGGTCAAGCATAGGTGAATTGATTGGAGTCTCCATTCTTAAGAAGGGTGAAACTTTTCTGATTAATGTATCATTTGAAACAAGTATTTCTCTTATGAACGCCCTTATCTTATTATAATATTTTGCGTACTCAGGTTTTATACCATGCTCATCAAACTTATCTTGTAAATCAATGCCCCACACCTCTTTAAGTAAAGCTATAGTTTTGCTATCTAAGGTAGTGACTTCGTCTGTTAAGAAACTCATTAATAAATCTAATTCACTCCCCCCATTTGCTATTAGATCATATGTTTCCTTTAACCTATTACTTCCAACTGTTCTTCTGCTTAGCGTATCTAACCTTGAAAAAGAATATCTTATCCCACCCGCTATTACTGGTTTACTCAAATTATCACTCATCGTTCCTGAAACTGGGATAGATATAATATCATCTCCAAAGAACTCATGGCTTAGTATGATTGATTCAATTAACTTGAGATTCAATTGACTTGTCTCAGGGAGTTTAGCTACCTCAGAAGTTCTAGAGTTGGTATAGTCATGGTTAACATAATTATTTCCGAGAATTTCAAGATATTTAGCTATTACAAGTATTGTTTTTAAAAGTTTTTTATCAGTAATAGTTTTCGTTAAGTTGAGTTTAAATAATTCAATCTTCCCATTACACAATGCTAAAGTCTCAGCAACGGTTCGTATAAAAGTTCCAGAAACATGGACAAGGTATGCTTTATTTGATTTAGTTGCATCATTTATACTCGTAATATCTTCCACAATTGCTACCCCATTGGTTGCATTTTTTTCAAACTCTATAGCTAAGTCATTAAGAAAGCTATCGTTTTCTTGGTCGCTTTGTCTGTCTGAATGATCTACTAAATTAAAAGTATTTAGTTTTGATAATTGAGTGTTGATCAATTCTTGCAATACATCGCCCTTCGGCATCAAAGCCTCAGCAAGAGATAGTTTGAGTTTTAAAAACCCATTACTTATTCTATCTATTATGACGAACATACCTATCCAATTTCCATCCCTACGATAGTTTATTATCTCGTTAATGTTTGCTCCTACAATTTCGTCAAATATACCTATATCAAAATCTTCACCTTGCTCTGTTGCAAAATGTTTAATCAAAGCTAGAATTAATTCTTTTATTATTGTTTTATTAAATTCTTCAGCTCTTTCCAAATCTTTACTCTCTTTGTCTAAAGGACTTTCGAGTTCTAAAAAATCATCTCTATCTATAGTATCCATAGATCCATAATTGTATGTTGTATCATCAAAGGGTATAGGCTTAGGAGCTGGTAATAGCGGGATGTCAGGAACCTCTGTAAAGACTAATTGCTGGGATTCCCTTAACTTATAGTCTAACACATTATTTTTCTAACTCCCTAATTATAGCATTTCCAGTTAAAAATGACAAAGCTTGGTAACTCAAGCTTTGTCTAGAAATTAATTACAGCTACAGAGAAAGAATTCTATAAAATTACAATTCTTATATCTTTTCGAAAATATTATAAGGTTTCACTACGAAAACTCTACTATTAATTGTACAGATATTTAAGTTTATAAAGTACGATAATGTAAAACCATAAACCTGTGATTACCCCATAGTGGCTCTACTGCATATTGAAGCTTTATCTTTTTTCCGAAAACACTAAACATTACTGTTCTGCTTGCGTTATCTCTAAAGTTTTTATCTTTACTTTCTTTAGAAGCAATATTCCATAATTCCAATGCCAAAGGATTGCTCTTTATGTATTGTAAAATATTCTCATAATCTTCGTCACCTTCCATGAAATACATTTCTGAATAAGTTCTCAGAAACATATTATATGCAATTTCATTTAGGTAGTTCTTATCAATAAATTTATTAATACCTAAACTGTTATCAAATAGTATCTGAGGCATATATTTTAATAATATCTTTTCTTTATCAAATCTCCCTAATTTACAGAAACAATCAGATATATCAATTAAGCGTGATCTATCATCTACACAATATGATAAAGTTTTAAGTTGTCTATAATAAGGTCTAAGTATACTTCTTGCTTCCTCTATTTCTCGGATGTTAGGTGGTTTTGAGATGTTTCCGTTTAAATAGCTATATTCTAAAGAGTTTAGTTTTAATGCTCTTGAAATCTTATCTAGTGTTTCTTTTGTAGGGTTAGTAACATTACTTTCAATTCTGCTAATTACTCCTGAAGATGCTCCAATTAAAACCTCTAAGTCTAATTGAGATAAACCCTTTAATCTTCTAAATACTCGTATTTTATTTCCTAATGTGTTCATTGTTATTAAATTTTTTAATAAGTTGTGAAAATCTATTGTTAATCCTATATTCCACCATCCTAAATCTAGGATTAAAGTATATAGGTTCAAGATAGAAGTCTAAATCAAATGAAATACCTAGGAATTTAAACTTAACCTTTAAATCATTTGGGTCCCTGAAATAGTTATCGGATTCAAGTTCTTCAGCTTTTCTCCATAATTTTATTGATAGTTCGTTTTGATTAATTCTATCTACCATCTCTTCGTAACATTCGTCTCCCTCCATAAAATGCATCTCAACATAGGTGGTCCTAAAGACATTGAGAGCAGCTCTCTCAAAATCATCATCAGATAAAAATTTTTTTGCTGGTGAATCATTGCTTGTTACAATATTTGTAAAATATTCCATTTCTAATCTTAATAGATCTTCATTAGAAAATTTTGCTAATCGTTTAAAACCGTTTGATAGTTTTATTAACCTATTTCTATCATCTAATATGTATCCAAACACCATAGGATTTTTTAAATGATCGGACATTTTATCTATAACTTCTTTTATTTCATTTTCAGTTGGAGGAAATGCAGTTCTTCCAATTAAATATTCAACCTGAAGTTTATTCAAATCCAAAGATTCTATTATTTTAAATATCGTCTCTTTATTAGGATTAGTAACATTACTTTCAATTCTACTAATTACCCCAGAAGAAGCACCTATTAATACTTCTAAGTCTAATTGAGATAAACCCTTTAATCTTCTAAATACTCGTATCTTATTTCCTAAGGTATTCATATACTTGTAATCTTTTTCAATAACTTTAAAGCAGTATTAGTTGGAATATATTCTACAATCCTAAATTTTTGATTAAACCAGTATGATTCTAGAGAATATGTCATTTTGAAATTAACCCCATATGCTCTAAAAGTGATAGTTCTACTTTCCCAAGGGCTATGTGCAGGTATCTCTTTACTAGTATATAAATCCCAATATTTTTTAGCTAAATCATTGTTATTTATCTTTTTAATCATATCTTCATAACATTCATCACCAATCATAAAGTGGGTTTCTGTATAACAATGAGAGAATACATTTTGTAGTGTTAATTCATAATCTTCATTAGTTAGATATCTTTTAATAGGTATTGAATCATCAGTTGCAATAATTGGCATATATTGCATTAATATCTTATCCATATCCTTTTTATCCCATTTTGCTAAACGTATAAATGCATCTGACATTGCAATCATTCTTTCTCTATCATCTACAATATATGCAAAAGTAAAAGGTTTACTAAAGTAATCCTTAATTTGTTCTCTAACTAAATCAATTTCATCTTGAGTTGCAGGATATGCAGTATCTCCTATTAAATAGTCAGCTTCAAAGTTATTTAATTTTAAAGTTTTAATTATCTTAATTAATGTCTCTTTACTAGGATTAGTACCTCCAGATTCAATTCTACTTATTACTCCATTAGAAGCTCCTATTGCTACTTCTAGGGATAGTTGAGAAAGTCCTTTTAGATTCCTAAAGACTCTTATTTTCCTACCAATGTCTTTGTATGTTTCTTCACCTCTATATCCCATAGTAGATAAAGGATTTTACATAAATTATATTGTTTTTACTATATTTTTATGTATAAAACAATGTATTGCAATACAAATTTGGAAATTAGTTTAAATTGTTCTCAATCCATTCTTTGGCAAATTTTGGGACTAAATTTATTTCCTTAACTTTCTTCAAATCAACCCATTGAGGTTCATAGAAATTATTAGGGCAGTTTTTGAGTAGTTCCTCACCACCAAGTTTAAGCTCTCCTGATAGATATTCACACATGTAGTAGTAATCAAAATTATTTCTATGTAAATCTCTAAATTCAAATACAGGAATAATATTGCTTACAAATATCCCTGTCTCCTCTTCCAATTCTCTTGCAACAACTTCCTCATATTTTTCACCTATCCTAATATGACCTCCTGGAATAACCCAATAGATCTTCCCCTTATATTTTCTATATATTAATAGGATTTTGTTATTGTTAATTACAATCCCTGCGTGCCTTTGGTTGCTAATTCTCGTATCACTATCTAAATGCATATAGTTAGATTAAATATTTAAAATATAACAAAAAATATAATTAAAAGCATTGTATTGTAATACAAGTTTTATAGATTTTAAATAAATTTAAACGAGTTAAGTATTGTATTAAAATCTTCCAAATAACTTGAATTATCTGTGTGTCCATCTACTGAATAGCTATTAAACTTTCTAAACATAACTTTAACTGCATCTTTACCATTTCCATTCCAATAAGAATAATATTCGAGATTATTACTTTGATGTTTATATAAAATAGTCTCATATTCAGAACTTATATCAACACTTATCCATTCTTCAGATGCTGCACCATCATACTCCATAGCTTGTTTCTTAAGGTCACTACCTTTGTCTGGAAAGTAAAGGATAGTTACTATTTCATTTTTACTAAATCCGCCATATGCTTTTGGTCTAAGACCCATATCTTCCCTTTTTGGAACAAACTCCCATATGTCTGGATAATTATAACTAAATTTGCCAGAAGGATGTGTGTAGGTTTTTAGATCTTCTTGAAAATATGTTATAGAATCATTGTCAGTATAGGAAATTGGGGTATCATCTTTATCGTTCATCGGCACATCGCTGTTTGTATTAATATTTAGAGGTGAACTATTAATCTGATTTATTACAAGCAATATTATAGAAAATAAAGCTATTATAAAAAACAAGCCAATAGAAATAATTATAAATTTCTTTATCATTTTTTCTTAATTAATAAATAAGTTTACACTACTACCGTTTTGGAACGTACTATCTGGTAATATACTGATACTACTATTGCTAGCTACTGAGCAGTTAAATGTTTGACCCGATACTACAGTCATATTTTGGATAGTAGTACTACCAGAACTACAACTACTTGTTATCTGTAGATAATGATCACCACTAGCTGACCCTCTTTCGTTATAGTTACCATCTCCATAATTATAATTCCATTCAGAAATAAATACAGTACCGTTTGTATTTATTTTTTCAACCCACGCAACATGCCCTGCTGAACCTGATCCACCATTATTAGCATCCCAGTTTACAGGATTACCAACACTTGGAGTTGTACTTACACTATAACCAATATAACTTGCAGCAGTATCCCAGTTTTCTGCATTCCCCATTTTTGATGTTAATCCATTTGGACCAGTTGGATTGTTATGGAATGGAACGCCAGCTTGATTTATTTTCCACATAACATAAGAGGTACAGTTTCTTGTATAGGTATTCCATTGATCAACCTCATCTTCAGGTGAATCTGCATATGGATAACCAGTTGAATTACTTGGATATTCCCATGCATATATCTTGTTAGGTATTAATACTGTAAAAAAGACTAAGATTAATATTTTAAATAGATTTTTCATAATATTTCGTTAAAATTTAGTTTAAATGTAGTATCTTCAGAATTATTTTCTCTTCTATTTTCGTCCAACCGTCTAGACACCTTTAATTGATTATCTGAATACTCAATTTTGTCGTAGTTAGGAAGTTTTCCACTTTCATCTATATTAAAAACATTCTTAGACTTTATTTTTTTACTTACTGTATCGATAATACTTACATCAACTCCCGTTTGTTTACAATTTAAATTTTCACACATACTTCTTGTAGTTAAATAAGCAAAAGATTTATTGTTTATCCAGCTTCCGCTAGGAGAATATGTTTTATCAACATTTAGCTTTGTTTTCCCTGTATTAATATCTATAAATGATATGTTAGTTTCTCCAATACTTTGAGCTCTTTCAGCTAAAACAAGAGTTTTTGAATCTGGACTAATAGCTATTGGGAATTTATGATACCCAGAGTTGTCAAATTCTATCTTTTTGATCACTTTATTATTTTTAAATGAGTATACATAAATATATTTCTCACTTCCCCAGCTTGAAGTTGACTTCTTAGTGTAATAAAAAAGTTTGATTGTCTTATCTAAAATTCCCTCGTTAAAATTCAATTGCTCTAAAGTATTTCCTTTCGATTTCATATAAACCTTTTCATTTAATAATTGAAATGAATCAGTTTTCGGACTATCAACTAAAGGAAAACTTAAAGGATAGCTGCTAACCAACCTATCCTCTAAAGGTACTGATCTATTCTGAGCATAAACTAGTGAACTTAAACTCATTATTCCTGTACTCACTACACTTAAAGTTAATAGAGCAGTTAGTGAATACTTAAAATATGGTATCTTCCTCATATTATTTAACATTAACAAATAAATTCTCTAATCTCTCGATTCTTTCTAATAACTCACTATTCTCAAGTATAAGATTATTTATCTCTTTCTCTTGATTAATAGTGTATAAAGTTAACTCCTCAATCTTTTCCATATGCAGTCTCTGCATTTCACCTAAAGATAATCCTTCACTTCCAATCTCCTTTGCATCAGGAATGTTAGGTAAGTGATTAAACTCACTTATATATTTCTCAACATCACTTAAACTCATTAAATTGTAATTATCATCAAAAACATAATCTGGCCATGAAGCTGCATTACTTGTTACTAATACTTCTTTAGCTTGTACAGTCCCATAAACTGATAGCTTTAAATTAGCTCCAACATTAGACGATTTCATTACAATATTTCTCCAGGGAGACAGTAATAGATCTCCTCCACATCCTGCGCAACCTGAATATGACCCTGCAGGTTGTTCTATGGCAAGTCCATAACTACCTAGTAGTGAGTGACCATATGGATAAGTTCTAATATTCCAGTATCTATTACTTACGTGTTCTAATCTCATATGAGTATATTTGGCATTAGCATCGTTTCCTCCTTTTGTTTGTAACTTAACATTTGCTTCAGGGACATTTGTACCAATACCCACAGCTCCATTGTTATAGTAGATTGCATAACCATTATAGTTCCATGGGAAGTCACCAAGTGCTGCGTGTGCTATTTCTGGTTTAAGTCCTACTAATGCTATAAATATAGCAAACCCTATTAGTCCTAACCTTTTAATTTTCATGCTTACATATTAAAAAATAAAATAGTTTTTCAATGTTAATATTCACTTTAATTTTTGGATTAAATAATTTACTTTATCTTTTAATTCGTTAATCTCTTTCTCTTGATTAATAGTATAAAGCGTTAATTCTTCAATCTTTTCCATTTGTAATCTTTGCATATCTCCTAAAGATAATCCTTCAGCTTCAACTGCTGTAGCGTTAGGAATGTTTGGTAAATGATTAAACTCACTAATATATTTCTCAACATCACTTAAACTCATTAAATTGTAATTATTATCAAATACGTAGTCAGGCCAATTACTTGAATTTAAATTAACTCTAACTTCTCTAGCATAAAGAGCATTGTTAGTTATCTTAACTCTTGTTACATCGTCAGTTACAAATTCAAAACTATCTCCTGTAGTAAATTTCCATGTACCAGTACCCGCTCCTCCTGCAACTCTTGAAACTGACATTGTTCTTCCATCATTGTTTTTTAAAGTCAGAATTTCGCCATTGTTAATTAAGTTAGTACGACCTTTAATAGTTGTAAGTCCATTATTCATATCAACATTTAAAAACTCACTCCCTATTCTATTTCTAACAATAAAGTTTTTAGTGTTACTTCCAGGATTAGCTAATCTTCCAACATATACCTTACTATTTACTTCATCTACAAAGATTTGACCTTGAGTTGTACCACTTGGTTTAGATCCAACATCTAAAAGTCCACTAGGAGAATTATTACCAATTCCAATGTTGCCCTCGTTATAGAAGATGTTAGATCCTGAACTAGACCAGCTTCCTGGGGCTGAGAGTATAGGAGTAGTAAATGAATTAAAAAGTGTAACTGTAACTATAAACACACCTAGACTATATAGTAATTTATTTCTCATAAACATTAATTAAAAATTATTAATTCCAGTATTGAGTTTTTAATATTTTTCAACAATGTATAGGAATACATTGACAATGTAAGAAGTAGGTGAGATATCTATTGGTTAGTAAAGAATTAATATACTTTTAATAAATAAATATTTCTATAGGGTAAATATTCATAATATAATTAAGTAGTTAATAAAAATTTTATGGCTAAAACTGACGTTAAAACTGTAAAAAACAATAATTCAGTATTAGAGTTTTTAAATAGTATTAAGGATTCTAAAAGGCGAGAGGATGGTTTAAAACTATTAAAAATATTTAATGAAGTTTTAAATGATAACCCTAAAATGTGGGGAGATAGTATGGTTGGATATGGAAATTACCATTACAAATATGTAACTGGAAGAGAAGGGGATATGTTTAAAGTTGGGTTTTCTCCTAGAAAACAATATTTAAGTATATATACAATGGGGTATACCGATATGGGTGATTTGTTAAATAAGTTAGGTAAACATAAGTTAGCTAAAGCATGCTTATACATTAAAGATTTAAATGATATTGATATTAATGTATTAAAAGAAATTATTAAAAGAGGTTGGGATATGATGGAAATGAGGTACTAAACATCTATTATTATAAATGGTAGTATATATTATTAACATTTTATGGATAATCAAAATCCCACTCCAACTAATGTAACTCCTGTAGAGAAACCCCTAGATATTACAGAGCAACCAACTAGTTTAGAACCCCTAAATACACCTGTAAGTGAAGTGAAACCTGTTGAAAATATTCCAACACCTGTAAGTGGTGTTAAACCAGTAGTAAATGAAGTTCTACCAACACCACCAGTTAGTGAAAAAAGTGGGGGTAATGGTAAGAATAAGGTGTTGTTTATAGTTATTGCAGTTGTTATTGTTTTACTAGTGACCATTGGAGCAATTATTGCTTATCTGTTATTAAATAATTCTAATAGTGCAAATAACGCAAGTAATAATACAAGTAATACCGATACTAATAATAGTAATGATACTGATGTTGAAAATGATGATACAGATGTAGATAGTGATAATGCAAGTGATCAATTACCTGATAGTGATGAAAATGTAGATGATGTTTGTGAAGTTAATAATTACACCACAGCAGATTATCCTGATTTTAATTTTGATTATGATTGTAATTGGGAATTAGTAGAAGATGAAGTAACAGAGGTTACAGATGATATATTTACAGATGGAGTAGCATACAATAAACATCAAATTACTTTAAGGAAAGATAATAGTGAATTATTCTTTACAATTAATAAAGTTATTTGGGAAGGATATCCTAGTTGTGCTAATGATGAATTTGAAATTTTAAGTCCTACACTAACTAGAATTGATAGTGGTGCCCGAATGGGTAATACTTTATACAGCTATATTGGTAGAGTAGATTTACCAGGAAGTAGTGATTATGAAGAAACACTTGATATTTGGTATCCAGAAGATGTTGAAGAATTTGCTTACTGTGGTTTAATTACAATTCCTTTTGGAACAGAATCTAGTGTTGTTTCTGAAAGTGATACAGGTATTCCATTAGGTCAAGCATTTAATATGATTGTTAATGTTGAATTAGCTATAGATAATAGTGATGATATGACTGAAGTATTAGAGATGGCTGATTTAGTTGTATTAAGTATGGAGAATTAATAGTTATTATCTATACTATTTAAAGCATGAACTAATTCAGGTAAGTGATCCACGTTAAAGTGAGAGATATCATTTTGAAGAGTTGTAACTGCACTATATCTATTTTCAGGACCAAATTGAATTTTTAAATCTTGTTCATTCAATGACTTGTATAGCTCTATTAAGTCTATACAGCTTTGTCTAAATTCGTTATATACTTCATTCCAAGTTAAATCCCTTCTAAGCTTAACTTGTTGATCATTAAATTCATTAATTTCTTCATCACTACTTATCCATCTTTCTATCTCTTCCCCAGCAATAGCTTTTTCTATATCTTGAATTGTTAAATTATTCCACCCACTAAAGTGAGCTAATAAATCTTTTAAACTCCATTCTCCAAATAAAGGGATTTCTCTTTTCTCAATAGGAAAGCTATTAATTATTACAAAATATCTTTGCATTACATACCCTAACTGATAAATCTCTTCATTTACTCTATCTAAACTATTTGTAGGTATATCTAAATGCATATATTAATATTAATTAATGGATTTTAACTTTAAATTAATAAAATTGTCCATTTATATTAAAGAATATATAATATTGTAGTTATCTTAAAGAAATGAGAGGTAATGTTTCTAAAAGAGAAGAAGGTTAATTCCGATTCTCTCAGTGGTCTGAGTAAATTCAGATCACTGTTTAATTACATTAAAGATTATTGTTTGGCAATGGTATTTTCTCTCTAGAAATATAATTAATGTATTCCTCACCTAGTCTTGTTAAAAATACTTTGTTATCTGTAATTTCTAAAACTTTAGTTGCTTTTAAAAATTCTAAATACGTAGAGAAATCCCAATCGAAAGGGCTTTGCCCAAGCTTTGTTTTCAAAAAATAATTGTTAACAAACTGAATATTTATAGACTTAGTGTTAGATTGCCATATAAGTTTAAGAAGATTGAATTGTGAGTCAAAAATAAAATTATGAATAAATTCAAAATGTAATTTCAGTTCTGCTACATTAGCCTTAAGCTTAAAGTCATTTCTTTCAATTTCAACGGTGGTTAATGCCTTAAGTGCAGCTTTAAAATCATTACTATCTTGATTAATAATTTCTGAGGGATTTCTATCAATTTCTTTCTGTTTATTTATCTCAATTTCTACACCACCAGGTAGTTTAGCTTTTAATTCATAGATATATTTTGAAAAATATGATAAAAAACTTATTATATGTTTCTTGAAGACTAATGCTAACAAAACCACCACTAAAGGCCACACCACTATTGCACAGAAGGAAATAAATGAAGAAGTTGTAAACTTAAAAATTTCTAAAATATCCATTCCATCTAAATTAACTTAGCGGGTAGCGGGAATCGAACCCGCCTCATCAGTTTGGAAAACTGGCATAATAACCGATATACTATACCCGCATGTCTGTAATTATATTACATTCGTTACATTCAGTAAACACATATCTTATAGTAATAATTAAAATTTAAAATATAAACATCTGATATAATCAATTTGATTTAAATAGCTTCTATGAATAACTATACTTGGAATTTAGAACAGATATTAAAAACAAAAGACTTCAATAAAAATTTAAAAATATTAGAAACTAAAGCAAATAAATTTATTAAAAAATGGAATCCTAAACTTGATAATGGATATAGAGATGATTATTTAAAAGACCCTAAAATATTAAAAGTTGCTTTAGATGAATATGAACAATGGTTAACTAGTGGAGGAAGCTTTGGAGATATAGGTTACTATTACAGTTTAAGTACAAGCTTAGATCAGAATAATAGTGAATTAAAAGCTAAGTTTAATAAAATATATAAAGTAGCATTAAAAATAGATAATGATATATCTTTCTTTTTACATAAGGTAAGTAAAATTGATAAAAAGTTACAATCAATATTCTTAAAAGATAAAACTTTAAGTGAATATAAACATCTTTTAGAAAATATATTTAAGGAATCTCGTTATTTATTAAGTGAAGATGAAGAAAAGATATTAAATATTAGTTCTAAAACTTCATATAGTAATTGGGTAGATTTAACACAAAGTTTACTATCTAAATCTCAAAGACCATTACTTACAGAAAAGGGTGTAATAATTGAGAATTATTCTGGAATAGTTAATAAACTAGATGATAGTAATAGAAAGTATAGAGAGAGTGCTAGGGATTGTTTAAATGATATTTATGAATCATTAATAGATGTAGGAGAGCATGAAATAAATAGCGTATTAGAATACAAACAATTAAGTGATAATTTAAGAGGTTTTAAACGAAGTGATGAGAGTAGACACTTAAGTGATGACATAGATACAAATGTTGTTGATAGCTTAATTGAGAGTGTAACTAAAAACTTTGATATTTCTAAAAAGTATTATGAACTTAAAGCTTCTGAATTGAATTTAAAATATTTAAGATATTTTGAGAGAAATATTAAAACTGGTACATTAGATACTAAATATACTATTGAAGAAACTTATGAGATTTTAAGAAATGTATTTAATAAATTATCACCTAAATACAAAGAGATATTAAATTCATTTATTAGGGAAGAAAGAATTGATGTTTATCCTAAAAAAGATAAAGCTAGTGGTGCATTCTGTAGCTATAACTCTAAAAAGAATAAGCCATTTATACTTTTAAACTTTGAGGGTAAGATTCGGGATATAACAACACTAGCTCATGAAATGGGGCATGGAATTCATTTTACTTTAATGTCTAAACAAAACTCTTTAAACTATGGAGCACCTATGTCTACTGCTGAAGTTGCTAGTACATTTTTTGAAGATTTTGTAATTGAACATTTAAGTAATAACTTAGATATAGCTGATAAAAAAGTTTTAATGTTTGAAAGAGTTAATGATGTAATAGCAACTATTCAAAGACAAGTATCTTTCTATAATTTTGAAATTGATTTACATAATAGCTTTAAAGAGTTAGGTTACTTATCTCAAAAACAAATTGGAGAGATATTTATTAAAAATATTAAAGCATACTTAGGAGATAGCGTTGTAATAGAAGAAGGAAACGAAAATTGGTGGATGGGTATTACTCATATTAGAAACTATTTCTATGTTTATTCTTATGCTTCTGGATTATTAATTTCTAAAGCACTACAAAGTTATGTGAGAGCTGACCCTAACTTTATTAATGATGTAACTAAGTTCTTTGAATCGGGATCATCATTATCTCCTAAAGATATATTTAATAAATTAGGTATAAATATTTCAGATAATAAATTCTGGTTAGATGGATTAAATTTAATTAGAGAGGATATTAAGTTATTAGAATAACATTATGGGATTTTATACAAAAAGAGTTTCTATAAGACATCTTCCTTATGAAAAAATAAGTGGAGAAATTTTCAGAAAAGATTCTAGGGATAGAGAAGGCTCTGGAAGATATGGAGATAGTGCCTCTAAAGTTAAGTACGGCATTGATGAGAAATTAGAACTTGAACAACGTAGAATAAAAGCTATAGAAGATAGTTTTGTAGATTTAGAATCATTGAGAAATGTCGTAAAGATTTTGTCGGCTATTGTTTTAAAGATTGGTACAATTATCCCAATGTCTATCCTGAAAACTTATAATTTGGAACAAGAAGAGATTGCTGAATCTTTAGAATGTTTAAGTGAATTAGGCTTTTTAGATTATGATGAAGCTTCAGGATGTATTAAGTTTAGTATAACTAAATCTGAGGCAGCTTATTTTTTAAATCTTGCAGAAAGTTAGTACTTTGTAATATATTGGGGTGTATAATCAAATTACTCTATGATAAAAATAAATAACATAACAAAAAAATATAACGAACTAATTGCAGTAGATGATTTAAGTTTAGAGATAAATAAAGGAGAAGTAATAGGATTACTTGGTCCTAATGGAGCTGGTAAATCAACTACTATGAAATTAATAAGTGGATTCTTAATACCAGATAGCGGAGAAATATTAGTTGATGGAGTAAGTATAGTAAGTAATCCATTAGAAATTAAAAAAAGATTAGGGTATATGCCTGAAAACAATCCATTGTATAAAGAATTAAGAGTAGTAGATGTATTAAAAAATGCTCTACAAGTTCATCAGGTATCTATTGAATTACACAGTGAATATATAGATTATGCAGTTAAAGTAACTGGTTTAGAAAATGTATATTTTAAAAATATTTCAGAATTATCAAAAGGATATAAACAAAGAGTGGGAATTGCATTAAGTTTAATACATAAACCAGATATATTAATTTTAGATGAACCAACAGAAGGTTTAGATCCTAATCAAAGATCAGAAATTAGAAAATTAATTAAAGATTTAGGTAAAAATAAAACAGTAATAATAAGTACACATGTAATGCAGGAGGTAGAAGCAATGTGTAGTAGGGTTGTAATAATAAATAAGGGTAAATTAATTTATGATGATTCAATTTCAAAACTATCTAAGGGTAACCATAAAAAAACAACAATTGAAGTTAGTGGTGAAGTATTAAATAAAAAATTAACTAAAGAAGAGATATTAATTGATAAAAGTGATGATATTAATTTAGAAATTAGTAAAACTAATAAATTTAAATTAGAGATTTCTACAAAGAAACAAAAAGAATCTGTTTTAAATTTAAATAACTTAATAAAAAATGGAAAGATACTAATAGAGGAATTAAACATTAAAAAATATGATCTTGAAGAAGTATTTAAAGAATTAACAAAATAATATGAGTAAATTACAACTAAATTTAAAAAAATTTAATATTAAGAAACCAAAATTAAGCAAATCATCCTTAAAAAGTTCTTTAAAGAGTATTGTTAATAGATTTAAATTTAAATTAAACTTAAGAGTATTACTTTCTCTTGTATCTAAAGAGCTATCACTCTTTTTCTCAACTCCTGTCGGATATATTATTACAATTGTATTTATTGTAGCTTTTGGTGTAATAGTATTTAGTGTTGCACAGTTTACCCAGTATGGAACAAGTGATTTAACTCAAATATTTGGTTATTTAGCATTTTTGCTAGCTATTGCAATTCCTGCAATTACTATGGGTTCCATATCTAGGGAGAAACAAAGTGGAACAATTGAATATATTTTAACTCAACCAATTAGAGAATCAGAATATGTTGTTTCTAAATTAATATCATATTCATTAATTAGTATATTTTTAATATTAACTACAATTCCATTCAGTATTTATACTTCTACCTTAGTTCCACTAGATATAGGGCAACTTATAATGCAATATATTGGAACTATTATCTTAAGTATATGTTTAGTAGGAGTTGGTGTTAGTGTTTCCTCAATATTTAAAAGTGAAATTCCATCATTTATTACAAGTGTAGTAATAAGTGCAATATTAATTCTTTTAGGATCTCAATTACTTAGATTACCTGTAAGTTTAGATAGTATTGTAGATAAATTTAGTTTAATTTCTCATTACCAATCAATTTCAAGAGGTGTTTTAGAATTAAGAGATATCCTATACTTTATTGTATTTATTCTCTTAACATTTGTAATCTCCTTCTATTTAATAGCTAGGGAGAAGTATCCAAGTAATTCTAAAATTAAAACATATTTATCTAACTTAACAATATTTACTGTTGTATTAATTCTTTTTATTGGATACTTTGGTCAATTCATTAGATATAGAATTGATTTTACTAGTAATGATATATATACACTAAGTGATACAACAAATAATATAATAAATAATGCACAGGATGTAATTAACCTTGATCTATATCTTTCAAGTAATCTACCACTTGAATTACAATCTCAAGTTCGTGATGTTGAAAATATTTTAAGTGATTATGTAAGTTATTCTGCTGGAAAAGTTATATTAAACACATACAATCCCGATTTAGATAGTGAAGCTGAAAGTAAGGCTGAAAGTAATGGAGTAAGCCAAATTAGATTTCAAGTAAGTAGTACTGATTCATCTTCAGTTAGTGTAGGATATTTTGGGTTAGTAGTTAATTACAAAGATCAAAAAGAAATTTTAGACTTTAGTAGTGAAGCTGTATTTAATAACGTAGAGTATGAGGTAAGTAAAAGAATATTAAAATTAACTAAAGAGGAAAAGGAAAATATATATTTCTTATCAAATAATGTAGATACTACAAGAAGTGGTAATTATGCTACATTTAATTCTCTTTTAACTGAGTTATTTAATGTTAGTGATCTAGAAATTAATGATGATACAACACTACCTGAGGATATGGATGTATTAGTTATTGCATCTCCTAATGGAGAATTTAGTGATGCAATCGTTAATAAAATTAGGGAGTATTTTAATAATGGTGGTTCAGTTATGCTACTATCTAATCCAATAACTATTGTAGATTTAGAACAATCTCCTACTGAAAACAATGGAAGTTTAGCTAATCTTTTTGAAGATTATGGAGTAACTATCAATTCAAATATTGTATACGATTTAGAAAGTAATAACTTAGTTAATGTTGGATATTTATTCCCTGTGAATTACCCTCTATGGATTATTCCAGATAACATAAATCAGAATAGTGCGGTTTTAAGAGAAGTTTCAAGATTATCACTTCTTTGGGCAAGTGAATTAAGTATTGATGAGTCTAAGGGTGCTGTTTCTTTAATTAAAACAACACAGGGATCTAATGTATTTAACTTTAGTGAGTTAAACTTAAGTTTTGATCAACAATGGACATATAAATCATCAGATTCGTCTAAAAGTATTGCAGCATCAATTGAAAGGGATAATGGGGGTAAAGCAATAATTGTTGGAGATGCTAAGTTCTTATCTGAGAACTTTGAATTAGTTAATCAACCAGATAACTTAAACTTTGGATTATCTTCTATTGAATGGTTATCTAATGCTGAATCAGTATCTAGTATCTTATCTAAAAACAGAGTAGCTGAGAAGATAATATTTACTGATACAGAGTCTAACTTAATATTAATAGTTTCAATTGGTTTACCAATTGCTCTAGTAGTATTAATTGCAGGTGGTAGATACTATACAAGAAGAAAACAATCTAAGTTAAAGTATAGTGTTGGAAGTTAAATAATTTTAGCTAAAACTAAAAACTCTACAATTAAAAGAGAAGAATATAGTCCCATTAATACAAAACCCTCTAACTTTGTAATAGTTTTACCAGTCCATGAAGCAACTCCAAAAAGAATAATAGATATTGTTAAAATGGTTAGAGTAGGAGTTAATTCAACCCCATTGTTAATATTAAATCCACCTGAAAGTATAGCTAGTATCCCAAGTATACCAACATTAGCACATGCACTACCTAAAAAGTTTCCTAGTAATAAGTTCTCACTATCATTATCTTCTCTTTTAGAAGTTAATAATACAGAAAGTTCTGGTAAATTAGTACCAAATCCTAAAAGAAGAACACCTACAATACTTGGAGGAATTAGTAAAAGAAGAGCTAATTCACTAGATAAATCTACAATAAATTTAGACGCAATAATTAATAAAAAGATACCAATAAAACTTTTAACTAATAAATGTAATAGTTTTTTAATATTAACCTTAACATGTTTTTTTAAAGCATTGCCATTTAAAGCTTTGTTTAAATACAATATATAAAGGACATAGGTGAATAATAGAAATATACCTTCAACAACTGTTAATCTAAAATCAATTACACTAATTACCCCAAGGGAGATTAAACCTAATCCTGTAATAATCTCTTTCTCTCTAAACCTTCTTTGTAATTTAATACCTCTATACTTAATAGCAGAAAACCCAACTATTAATGTTAAAAGTACTGCTTGAGCACCAAATAGATTACCTAGTGATAATGTAGGTACTTCTTGACTTGATTGAATAGCAACTGATATTTCGGGTAAGGATGTTAATACCCCTAGTATTGCAAATCCTACAAAAACCTCATTAAGTTTTAACTTCTTAGCTAAAAAAACAAAACTTTCTTCTACAAGTCCAGCTGATCTAACTAAAATAAATATTAATACTACTAATCCTAAAATTATTACTCCTAGTTCCATAAGATATTTTAACTGTTCTAACTATCTAGTATACTGTAATAAATAAAGAAAATTAAGTATGTTAGAAAAATTAGAACAGATATCAAAAAACTTAAGATATTGGATAATTAAATCTACAACAAAAGCAGGCTCTGGTCACTTAACATCAAGCTTATCTGCAGTTGAATTAATGAGTGTGTTGTTTTTTTCAGGAATTTTGAAATATGATATCTCTAATCCAAAAGATATATCTAATGATAAGATAATATTTTCCAAAGGACATGCTGCTCCTCTTCTTTATTCTCTATTTGCATTAGCTGGAGGTATAAAATTTAATGAACTATTAACCCTAAGAGAATTTGGATCAGTTTTAGAGGGACATCCATCTGTTAGATTACCATTTGTAGATGCTGCAACAGGATCCCTAGGACAAGGATTGTCAGTTGGAGTAGGGATGGCGTTAAATGCTAAATATTTAGATAAATTAGATTACAAGACATATGTATTACTAGGTGATGGAGAAACAGAAGAGGGTCAAATCTGGGAAGCATGCCAAATTGCGAGTACTTACAATTTAAACAACTTAATAGCAATTGTAGATATTAATACATTTGAACAAAGTACTAAAACAATTCATGGGGGAGAGATATTAAGATACAAAGAGAAATTTCAAGCTTTTGGTTGGGATACATATATACTTGATGACGGTCATGATATTAATAAAGTGTTAAAAACATTTAACTCAATAGATTTTAATATTAACCATCCTAAAGTAATTTTAGCTTCTACAATTAAAGGAGCAGGTGTTTCATTTATTGAGAATAAAATGGAGTGGCATTCTAAAACATTAAGTGAAGAAGACTCTATTAAAGCCATAAATGAGTTAGATATTAAAGATTTAAATAGTGTAAATACAGTTTTTGAAATTGAAAAACCTGACATTATTCAAACGAGTCAATATGTTAAAAAAGAAGCAAGTAGTTTTAAATTAAATACAGAGCTATTCTCATTAAATTTAAATGAAAAACTAGCTACTAAAAATGTTGTAGGAGATATTTTAAATAAATTAGGAAGTGATAATGAAGATTTAGTTGTATTAGATGCAGGAGTAGATAATTCAACTTCTACACAAAAGTTTAAAGAGAAATATCCTGATAGGTTCTTTCAAATGTATATATCAGAACAAAATATGGTATCAACTGCTGTAGGGTTATCTAAGGTTGGTAAAATTCCATTTGTTTCTACATTTGGAGCATTTTTTACAAGAAGCTTTGATCAGATACGTATGGCTTCATATTCAAAAGCAAATATTAAATTAATTGGAGCATATTCTGGAACATCATTAGGTAAGGATGGTTTTTCTCAAATGGCTTTGGAAGATATCTCAATGATGAGAAGTGTTAGAGATTCAGTAATTCTTTACCCAAGTGATGCACTATCAACGCTAAAAGCTCTTGAATTAGCCTTAAACTTTAATGGCTTGGTATATATTAAAACAACTAGAGAACCAACAAACAATGTAAATACAGATTTAACTAATATTAATATTGGAGATCATATATTACTTAGAGATTTAGAGAACCCTAAAGTTACTATTATATCTTCTGGTATTACACTACATGAATCACTTATAGCACATGATAAATTACTAGAACAAGATATTAATACTCAAGTTATTGATCTTTTTACTATTAAACCGCTTGATTCTGTAAAGTTACTTAAGAGTATTAAATCAACAAAGATATTAGTTGTAGAGGATCATCATAGTGAGGGAGGTATATTTGAAGCTGTTACATCTAGTTTAATTAACAATAACTTAAGTTTTTATTCCTTAAGTGTTAAAAAGATGCCTCAGAGTGGTGAACCAAGCGAACTTTTAGCTTATGAAGAGATAGATTCTAATGCAATTATTAGAAAAGTTTTAGAGCTTTAAACTTAATAAAAGATATACCATGTATTAAATCTTTAGGGAATTAATATTTTTAATATTAATTGATGAGTTAATATTGCTAAACCCTAATCTTTTAGCTTCTTTAATACGTTTATCCTGCATAAATACTTTTCTAATCTCTCCCGTTAATCCTACTTCTCCGAAGTAAACATTGTTTTTTGGAATAGGAGTATCTTTAATACTAGAGATAATTGATGAAATTATTGCTAAATCTATTGCAGGATCATTAATTTTAATACCACCTGTTACATTTACAAACACATCGTATTCCCATACTTTAATTTTTAAACGTTTTTCAATAATTGCAATAAGTATAAATAAACGATTTAAGTCAAATCCTGAAGTTGCTCTTCTTGGATTACTAAAGTATGTCTTAGTAGCTAGGGCTTGTATTTCAATAGCAACTGATCTTGTTCCCTCTAATGCAATTGTATAGCATGATCCAGAAGATTCCTCAGATGATTGAGTAAATAGCTCTTTAGTGTCACTAATACTTTTTAAACCATCTTGTTCCATTTTAAATAATCCTGCCTCGTCTGAGGGTCCAAATCTATTTTTTTCAACCTTTAATATTCTTAACTCTAATCTTTTTTCACCCTCTAAATACAATACAGTATCTACCATATGTTCAATAATTTTTGGTCCTGCAATATCTCCTGATTTAGTTACATGACCAATAAGTATTGTTGTAATATCTAATCCCTTAGCTAGGGAAGTTAATCTATTAGAGCTCTCTGCAACTTGAGATACTGAACCTGTACTTGAATTTAAATCAGGTGAATAAAGTGTTTGAATAGAATCTACTACTAGAAAATCTATATCACTAGAGTGTGATGCAATATATGTTTCTAATGCATTTACATTATTCTCACTTACAAACTCAACATTTTTTAATTTCAATTTTAATCTATCAGCTCTATCTTTAATTTGGTAAGGAGATTCTTCACCTGCAATGTATAAAATATTTAAACCCTGAAGTGATAATTCTTCAATAATTTGTAGAGTTAATGTACTTTTACCAATGCCTGGTTCTCCTGAAAAAAGAATTACTTGTCCTTTAATAAGTCTACCTCCTAATGCATTATCAAATTCAGATATATTAGTTTTAATAATATCTTTTCTTTTTGTTGCTGTTATATTATCTAATTTTACAGGAGTTATCTTGACATCTTTCGTAGCCTTTTTACTTTTAACATTTCTACTAGTTAATCCACCTTCTTTTTCAACTAAGGTATTCCACATTTTACAGCTTTCACACTGTCCCATCCATTTAAGGAATTCTTTATTACAATTTGAACATATGTACATATTTAGGTTAGAATCTATCTTTGAGTATACATTATATTAGTTATTTTTTACAAAGTTATGACTAAAAAGATAGATGGTATTGATTATCAAGAAATGAATGTTCAATTTCATTCAATTATTTCAATTTCACATATAGAATTATTTGATCCAGAGCTTTTAGAGTTTGTAGAGGCTGTGAAAAATCTTGATTACAATTTCTTATATGGTAGAGGATGTGAGTTAAGAAACAAGGTTCTAACGGAAATAATACGTTCACCTTTAAGTTTACAGATAAGTTATGATGAGGGTTATATAAATTTAATCAAGAAATTAAGCATTCTTTTTTTTGGATTATTAAATGATGGAAAAACTTGGATTGATATAGCTGACTATAGTGATGGTTTTTCACAAGACTATGACAAAATGGATCTTTACGCTCTGAGGAATATAGTAAATGCACGTATAAAAAACTTATTTGAAAATCAAAATCCAATGGAATTTAAATCCAGAATTAGAATTATTTTAAAAATGCTTGCAATAATTCTTACACACAGGGATTTTACTCACCTAACTTCATCTTAGAAGTATTAGCTTTACTTAAAATACTAGATTCAAAAGTGTAAGTTAGTTTCTCTTTTTTGTTAAAACTCTCAAGAGAGTAATCTATTAAGTTTTTAAGTAATTCATTTAACTCCATACCACTTTTCTTCCATAAATGGTGATAAATAGTTCCGGGTAATGTATTTATTTCATTTGCATAAAACTTTTTGTAGGTTCTATTGTATAAGAAATCAATTCTTGCAATACCTAGACATTCAAATGATCTATAAATTTCAAGAGCCATATTAGTAATAGCTTCAGTAGTTTTTTTATCAAGCTCTGCTGGAATTACTAATTTCTTTTCTGCATTTCCAGTTTGAGCTCCTCCATCTGAAATATATTTATCTTCATAAGTAAATAGATCTTTAGTAAATATACTTTCTTGAATTAATGAGGCTTTAGGATTTGTATTTCCAATTACTGCAATAGTTAAATCACTTAAGTCTGTAATTAATTCTTCTACAATTACCTTTGTATCATAATGAAGGGCAACTTCAATAGCATTAATTAACTCTTTATCAGAATTAGCCTTAGATATACCAATTGAAGAACCTAAGCTTGATGGTTTAATAATAACAGGCCATGGTAAATTAGCTTTAATATCTTTTAAAACATTATCACTATTCTCAAGATATTGATCTTTACTAAAGAATACAAACTTAGCAGTAGGAATGTTAAATCTTTGATACATTAACTTTGTTAATACCTTATCAATAGTTATACCACTAGTAGTTACATTACAACCAACATATGGAATATTTAATAGCTCAAAAACTCCCTGTATGGTACCATCCTCACCATTTCGTCCATGAAGGGCAGGGAATGCTAATTCAATACTTACTTCGTTACTAAAGAGTGTTTTAGGAATTAATACTATGCCATTGTTTTTCTTAGTAAAACTTAAACTTATTCTTTTAGCGTTTTTAAATTCTTGATTTTTTAAATTTTTAAAGTAATTAATGTCTTTAAACTCTTCACTATAAAGCCACTCACCTTTTTTTGTGATATAAACAGGAATTACATTATGTCCTAAATCAATTAAACCTTTAATTACTAAGTTTCCTGTAATTATTGATACATCATGTTCAGGGTTTCTTCCTCCGAAAAATACTCCTATATTCATTTTTAATCTCTAATAACTAAATTCATTACTTGTCTATGATAATACGAAAACTAAATTTTGATAATATCCTAGAAGTAATTATCACTCCAATCGTTTTGCATTAGTACAACATCGTTTGGTTTTAAATGTTTAAATAGCTCTTTATATGCTCTTTCTCCCATCTCATACCATATTATATTTTCTTCCTTAAAGCCCTCGCTTATTAAACTCTCATAAATATATTTTGTAGATGAATTTTTTATTAATATTACTAAATCAGCAACGTTAGATAACCTTAATCCCACTTCTAAATGAATATCACGGGTTAAATTTCCAGCTTCTACAATTCCTGGAGTTAAATATACTTTTCTTCTGCCTTTAAATCTATTTAAAACATTAATACCTTCAAAAAATCCATTAGAGTTTCCATTATATGTATCATCAATTAAAAGTATATTATCATTTAAATGTTTGGGCTCTAACCTATGTTCAAATGGTTTAATTAGAGCTGTAGCTAACTTAAATTCGCTTTTGTTAACTCCTAAGAATTCTCCAATTACAAGACTCATAGCTACATACCCTATAATATATTCTGTTACGAATGGTAGTTTAATATTTTCAATATTTAAATCTTTATACTTTAAATCAAATTCTATTAAAGCTTTATCTAAATCAAATTTAACTTCACTTGATTTAACATTACTAAGTTTAGAATTATGTGAGCTAAAAAATTTAATATTATCCTCATTAAAGTTATTAATTCTCTCTTTATTTAAATACTTTTTGTATTCACTAACTATTAATTCATCATCACCATTTAATAGTATTAAAGAGTTATCTTTTGATCCCTCTACAATTTCAAATTTAGTTGATATTGCATTCTCCATTGATCCATAACGTTCTAAATGAGCTTCATTAATACCTGTTATTATTGAGATATTAGGAGGAGTTAATTTTGTAATTTCTAAAACATCACCTTTATAGTATTCTCCCATTTCAACTATAAAAATCTCAGTTTGAGAATTAATATTATTAAATATTGTTCTTGCAATACCAATAGGTGTATTGTTATTCCCTTGTGTTGCAACTACATTAAATTTTTCTTTAAGAATTGTATAAAGTACTTCTTTAGCACTTGTTTTACCATAACTTCCTGTTATCCCAATAATTTTAATATTTGGAAAAGTATTTAACTTTATCTTTGCATTCTTAATTATTCTTCTCTTTAAAACTTCTTCAAAAGGTTTAGTTAATGTACTAGCTTGTATAGCAAATATGAAATGGAATATATCAAGGATATATAGTGTTAAGAGATAAATTAGTATATGAATATAAATATTAGTAAATTCACTTATAAATGAATTTAGTAAGTATGTAATTATAAATGCGAATATTAATTTTAGAAGTATTGCTAATGCAATATTTAATATAGCTTTACTAGTATAAACTAAGGGTTTTCTAGTTTTTCTATAAAAAAAACCATTATGAAATATTGAGTTTAAAAATCTAACATAATCATATTCTTCTAATTGAAATATATATGTTTGATAAGCAATTATTCTCCAAGGATAAAATTTATTCATTTATATATTTAATTAATACTTCTCTAAATTTATCACTATTATCTAGAAATGGAAAATGTTTAGCATTTTCTATAATTTCAAGCTTTGAGTTTTTAATGTTGTTATTTAAAAAATGGGCATCACTTAATGGAGTAGCTGGATTGTCATCATTTTCTCCCCATATAATTAATGTATTAATATTAATTAAGGGTATTCTTGGTGTTAAATCTTCATTAACAATGTTTTTAAATGTGTTTCTAAGTGTTTTAAAGTTAATGTAATCATCAGATCCCCATAGTTTAATAATGCTTTCCCTAAAATTACTAAGTAGGGGTAGATTAAATATTACTTTTAAAGGTTTTAATATATTTTTAGATTTAGAGTTAATTGAATTATCATTGTGGTTTATTCCTGCACTATCTACTAATATTAAATTATTTAGTATTTTATTTATTTGATTATTACTTCCAAATTTAATACCAATCCTTCCACCTAATGAATGCCCTATATATGTAATATCTTTTAATTCTAATTTCTGTATAAATTGAAGTATTGTTTCTAAATATTTATCTAGTGTATAGTTATCACTCTTTAATTCTGATTTACCAAATCCAGGTAGATCTAAGCAATATATATTAAATTTATCTTTAAACTCGTTATTAAATACTTTAAACCATAGTTCAGAGTTACTTCCCCAACCATGGATAAAAAGAAGAACTGGTTTATTAATGTTACTATTTGTATAGTAGGTTAAAAGATTATCATCAATTAATATTTGTTTCTGATCCATATTATTTGGGAGTTATCATTTTTTGTATTAATCTATTTATTGTATCAGATAAACTGTTTAATTTGTTTACATGATCATCTTGAACACGTTTTAAACTATTAGCGTAATTATTTGCTATATCTTCTAATTGTTTACTATATCCCTCTAAAGTTGATCTATCAGATTGAGGTTGATTAGGATCAGCTAATAACTGTGTTATTTGTGTTTTTAAATTATTTATTGTTCCAACTATTTCTCCTGGATTCATAAAACTATTTAACTATATACATTTTACCATCAAATAGTATCCTGTAGTATTTTTATGGTTGCAGAAGATATATATGTGGTAATAAACTATCTTTGTTTAAAAGAATATAATGGCACAGTCAGATATCAATCTGTCAGAAGTTTTAGAAAGATCTGGAGCTAATACTGTAACTCTTCCTGTAATGCATCATATTGGCTCCATAGAATATGCTATATCTAGTGTACTTAGGCAAACTATTAATTTAAATGAGGGTGAGCAAATAGATGTTGATCCTGTGGCTATTATAGGTACTATGAGGGCAGGTAAGACATTTTGTGCAATATCTATTGCAAATAAAATTTCTGAATCTGGTCTTAAAACTTATTTTTATAGTCTTACTGATAATAGAGGTAGGCATTTTAATAGAAATGGTCTTGGGCTTAACCCTAATGTTATTAATGGGCAAGTTGAAAAAGACTCTAATGCAATCACAGGTTTTATTGAAAGAATTAATTGTGGAGAAATTGAGAGTGGTTCTGTATTGTTCCTTTCAGAAAAACAGTTTGCTAATGATTTCGGTGATAAAGCTGAAGAACTTATCTCTGTTGCAAGAAGTAAGGGGGTAAAGATAGTTTTTGACTGTCTGTATAGATTTTTTAGAGGTGATCTTGTTCCTTCAACTCAAAGGTTATTAGCAAATATTTGTACAAATTCAGTTTACTCCATGGTTTCTATTGATTGTTTTGATCAAACAAGAGAGGCTGAAGTTCCTGCTAGATTCTTAAGGTTCTATGAAGATGGATCAAGTATTAATGGTGATATAGATAATTCAACTTTCTACAAGGGTTTAAGTAGGGAAGATATATTATCAATGATATATCAGATTAAGAATAACCAATCCCTTAAGGGTAAACTTTGTAGAACTGACGAGATGGGCAGAATATACTATCTACTGCCAGCCCATTGTTCAGATAAAGACGTTGTCCTTGGTGGTGATGAAATATATTTACCTACATCTATTGATACACTTCAAGGTATTGTGTCCGTAGTAACGGAAGAATTGCCTGATATTAGAGAGAAAATGCAGTATTCAGTTGAGGTGACTAAGAATAATTACTATATGGTTGAGGCTTAGTTATCTTTTAAAGCACTTCTTAGATTTTTATATATTTCTTCTTTACTATCTGTTGTCATATCTGGTCTTACCCTAGCCATTACGTTATCAAGCGGATAGCATAAGGATACTTCATGATTTGACTCATTTATAAAAAAGTCACGAATTAATGTTAATATTCCCGGACTTGTAATATGTATACTGTAACGATTTAAAACTCTAATAATACTAAGTATTTGCTGGGTTTCTATCTCGTTATTTTTTCCACCTATAACATTTTGCATTTATATCTTTTTAACATTTTATCGTTGAATTATACTACATCTATATATAAATATATGTATAATACTTTCATGATATCAGCAGGAATCTTAATGTATAGAATAGTTAATGGCTTAGAAGTATTTTTAGTACATCCTGGAGATCCATATAGATGTAAAACTGAGTATGGTGTATGGAGTATACCTAAAGGATTAAGAGAAGATGGAGAAGAATTAATAGATACAGCAATTAGAGAGTTTAATGAAGAAACAGGCTTCAATATATTAATTAATAGAGATAAATTAATAGATTTAGGAATTGTTAAAACTAGCTACAAAGATATACAAATATATGGATATAATCTAGATTTAGGAAATAATTTAAAAGTTAAAAGTAATACATTTAAAATGGAGTGGCCACCTAAATCAAATAAACAAATGGAATTTTTAGAAGCAGATAGAGGAGAGTATTTTAATATTAATGAAGCATATATGAGATTGAATAAGAATCAATTAGAGTTTTTAAATAGATTAAAGAGTTATTTAAAAATATAGTTAGATAAAAAAAGACCCCATTTCTGGGGTCTTTTAATTTACATTAAATTTAGTTAAACATTTACAGGTCTATTTCTAGTGTAAACATAGTAACCACCTCCTATAAAGACAATTACTAAGATAATTAATAATATTAACCATAAATTAAATCCAGTACTAGAAGTTGAATAAATTCCAAAGTTAACATTAGATGTATTTGAATTAACATCAAAATCAAAATTATCTTCACCACCTAAGAAGAATCCTTCAGGAATATCTTCTGTATCTACTTTAACAATATAGTTACCTGGACATAATTCTGTTTCCCAGTAACCAATTGAGTTTGTAGTTAGACTAGCTATTACAACTTCGTTATTATCTTCATCTAATACTCTAATAGTTAAATCTACATTATTTACACCTTCTTCGTTATTATCTTTTGCATTGTTTCCACTGTTATCCTTAAATACAAATCCTGATACTCTAAATTGAGTTTCACAAACTTGATCAATTAAACCTTCAATATCTCCATTATTTTCTTCATTTTCATTATCATTATCATCTGTATTCTCACCTTGAACTTGAGGAGCTCCAATACCTGCTACATTAATAGTAACGCTAGCATTTGCAACATCTCCATCAACATCACTAACATTAACACTACATATATAGTTACCTGATGTTAAGTTAAGTACATTACTTAAAACTGCAGTATCATTTGTTGAAGATATTACTCCTGAACAAATTCCACCAAAAGTATATGTGTAAGCTGGATTACCAACACTACCTAATATTGCATTAACATTAAAGTTAATGTTTGGAGCTACAAATATTGTTCCTGCATTATTTATTGCTGGTAAATTACCACTTAAGAATATTGTTGGAGTTAAATCTGTTGGTTCAACGATTTCTTCTTCACTCTCACTTACAATTACAGTTATATCATCTGTTGCACTATCACCATCTTGATCCATAACCTCAACTGAACATGTATATGTTCCAGGAACTGATGGAGTATTTATTGTTAATGAATTACCACTACATCCTGCAAAGTTACCATCAAACCAACTAACAATAGTTGTAGGTTCGTTTCCGCCAGTAATATTTGCACTTAATGTAATTGCTTCTTCAATAGTATTTTCTGATGGAGAAGCTACAATCTCTACAGTTGGAGCTAAATCTTCAACCATGTTTATGCAGTATACATCAACACTTTCTCCACCTGGAGTATAGAATGAACTCTCTATTACTTCACTTGGAACAATCTCTCTATCCTCATAATATGCGTAACAACCTAAGTTTAAAAATCCTTCTTGTTCAGTTTCTGTAATTTCATAAGTTCCTGGGAATACATGAAATGTATGTATTAATGAATCTTCTCCATTATCACTTATTAGTCCATTATCACTATTTAAAACCATAAATCCTGAAATACCTACTTCAAATTCTGTGCTACTTGTTATATCTTCAAAGTTTGAAGTTATTAACTCTTTATGTACATTAATTTGACTTAATTCATAAGTGTAATCAATACTTCCAAGTTCTGTTGGATAATCATTTAAAAATGAAATATCATCATTTGAATTACAAACTCCATGTAAGAATGGAGAAGTATTACAGTCATGAACTAATTTCTTTTCAACTTGATTATTAAAGAATGGACCAACACCTGCTGACCAAAGTAGTGTTGATTTAGCATCAATATTAAATTCAGGTACATTGTAGATAAAGTCTAATAGATTTGATGTAAATGTATTTCTCCAGAACATTTTGTTTTCAAATCCTTCATATTGATTTAATTCATTTTTAAATGCAGTATTTCCAGCTCCTCCGTAATATACAGCAGAGTGTAATGCTCCATTAAATGTATTGCTTGATACATAAATATCTTCAATTCCATCAGTTGGAGTTACTCCATTTAATGAAGTATCATATCCACCAACCATTAAAAAGAAGTTAGATACGCCATTTGAATTAAAAGTATTTTGATCAATATATACATTATCTATAACAGCTCCATTAGTCCAACCTTCCCAAATTTGAATTGCAGTATTAAAGTTTCTTTCAAAAAGATTAGATCTAATTTCTGCTTTAGATAATACCTCAGCATATATTGCTCTAGACTTTAAATTTCTAAATTCGTTATTCTCAATTAATACATTATTCAAAACAGGATTACCAAATCCAGCTAAAAATGTTTCTTCACCTGCAACATATATACCATAACTATTAGCTCTATCCATTCCATTTACAATATTGTTTGTAAAGTTAAAACCTTGAACTTTAGCAGTTGATGCAACTTTAATTGCAACATTATTGTTAATAAACTCAGAGTTATTAACATCAATATTTGTGCTATATAGTGTATTATCTAAACTTAGTGCATAGTTACTAAAGTTTGAAAATCTAACGCCAGTTATTGTTAAATCATAAACTACTCCTCTAATATCAAATCCTCTGTTAGCTGGAGTAGCACCTTCTCTTAAAGCAAAATCTTCAAAGGTATATTTGTTACCACCTTTAACTAAAATTGTTCCTTCTATAATAGTATTATTAAATCCGCTACCTAATATAGTTAATCCCTCAAGTTCTGGATCGTTTTCTATTACGATGTTTTCGTTATAAATTCCTGTATCAATGGTTATTGTATGAGGAGTATTAATATCAGTTGCTGCAAAATCAATAGCTTCCTGTATTGTTGCAAAACATACTCCTATTGCATAAACACCACCTGGACAACTAATTGCAGGAGTAGGTGTTACAAAAAATATTGTAAAGTGATCTGAAATAAATCTAACTACATTATCTAATTTCTCTACTTCGTTAATAGTAAAAGATGATTCATTTACATCCTCCATATATTTAACTTTAGCATCATCTCCAAATTGATTAGGTAATGTCATTTCGTAGTTAAAAGTTCCATCTGTTAAATTTGATTTGAATTCATAACCTAAAACTATGTTTCCATTAACTTCTACCTCTTTTTCTTCAATAGTTAAATATGAATTTTCTATGTTTGATGTGATTGTTAAAAAGTTAATTGTTACATCATTATTTAATGGGTAAACATATAAAGTGTCAGTTTTTATATTATTTATTGTATATAGCCCCTCACTCAAAGTATAAGTTGTTTCATTAACAACAATTTCGCTAGTTTCTTTTTCTTCAGTTAAGTTAATAACTTCATCTAGTGTTACATCTGTAACGTCATTTATTTCTTCTTCACTTACGACATCTTCATTAACTACTTCACTAGTTTGAGTTGGATAAGATAATGGAGCTTCTTGTGCTTGTAGAGCAAAAGGAACTAAGAATGGGTTTAGTACAACTAAACCAGTTATGATTAGATTTAATAATCTTAATCTTTTAGTATTTTTATTCATAAATATGTAATAAATGCTATATAAATCATGTTAATTTTAGCTTTTTTACTCAATATATACAATATATCATTGATATATTTCTAATCTTGGTATTTATTCACTATAAGCTATTTAACTTTAATTATTTCATTAATATTTGTAGTGTATTCTGGAGAAATATGTTCTTTTTTCATTTTCCAAAATTGCTTAACTCCACAGGATGAACATTTAATAATCTCTCTACCATATCTATTATTTAAATAATCAAAAGCCTTCATTAGACCATCATTATTATCCATGTTTGTAATATCGTTATTAAAATATAGTTGTCTATTAGTAGATGGAGTAATACCAAGTAACATCACAGTAGCCTTTTTATATAGGTATCCACTTTTATAAATCTTTTTTAATGCATATATTCCACATCTTATTAAATCAGGGTTAAAGCTTGAAGGTTGTTTAAGAGAGTTTATATAGTAATTAAAGTATTGAGGTATATCATCTCTAAATTTATTTGTTTTAATTGAAACATAAACATAGCTAGCTAGGGATTTTTGAGCTCTTAATTTCTCTGATGCTCTTGAGATATAGGAGGAAACTGCTTCTTCTAATTCTTTATAGCTAGTTACAGCTCTCCCAAATGATCTAGAAGAGAGTATCTGTTTTCTATAAATTACTTCATCTGATCCGATTTTACATTTTAATTCTTTTAATTCATCAGCTATTCTAACCTCAGTTATACTAAAATTCTTTTTTAACCAAGTTCTATTACTATCTCTTAATTGTAATGCGTTATATATTCCATAACTATTTAATTTAAGTGTTGTTTTATACCCTATACCCCATACTTCTGAAATATTTAAATCTTTTAAAAATATATCGCAATCTTTCACTTCTTCCCATAAAAATACACCACTATTTTTTTTAGCCACATGGTTACATATTTTAGAAAGTGTTTTATTTGGAGCAACTCCAATTGATACAGGAATACCACTTCCTCTAATTACCTTATCTCTAATATTAGCTATATATTCTTTTTTAAAATCTAAGTCTTTATTACTAAACCACTTAGGGAATTTTATAAAGGCTTCATCTATTGAATATATTTCAATATCTCTAACCTCAGCTTTTAAAATATCCATAACTCTTCTACTCATATCTCCGTAAAGAATAAAGTTAGCTGAAAATACTTTTACACCTTTTGTTTCTACTATATCTCTACATTTATGAATGGGTTCTCCCATAGGGATTTTTAATTCTTTAGCCTCCCTAGATCTTGCTACTATGCACCCATCGTTATTTGATAGTACAACTATAGGTACATTTTTTAATTTAGGATTAAAAGCTCTTTCACAAGAGGCATAAAAGTTGTTACAGTCTAATAGACCTATCATAATTAGAATTTATCATAGGTGTACCTAACTATTTAAGATATTTTCTATCCTTCAATTCATCTGGAAAGTGTTGTTGATCTAATTTCTTATCTTTGTATTCAGGTGCATATTTATATCCTTTACCATAACCTAAATCTTTCATAAGTTTAGTAGGGGCATTTCTAATAACCATTGGGACTGGTAGAGATCCATATTTATATACATCTTCTTGTGCTTTACTTAGGGCAATATATGAGGCATTACTTTTAGGTGCTTTGCCAAGATATTCACATAGTTGAATTAAAAAAATATCACACTCAGGTCTACCAAGTTTCTGACATGCTTCAAAGACAGTATTAGCTAAAATTAAGGCTTGGGGATCACTATTCCCTATATCTTCACTAGCAAATCGCAACAATCTTCTTGCAATGTATAATGGATCTTCTCCACCAACTAACATTCTTGTAACCCAATAAATTGCTGCATTTGGATCTGAATCTCTTAATGATTTATGTATAGCTGAGATAATATTAAAATGATCTTCACCCCGACTTTCATATTGTAAAAAGTTCTCCACTGAATTTTTAATTGTTTCTTTTGTAATCTTTTTAGAGCTTCCAGATAATGTAATTAAACTCTCTAAAATATTAGAAGCATTTCTTAAATCTCCATCAGATAGTTTGGCTATTAACTCCTTAGATTCTTTATCAACTTTAATAACTTCATTATCAAGCTTTAATCTTTCTAGAATAAATTCAATAAACTTTAAAACATCATTTTCATTATGTTTTTTAAATGTAAAAACTCTAGTTCTTGAAAGTAGAGCAGGTATTAAACTAAATGATGGATTCTCTGTAGTTGCACCAATTAATGTTATTACTCCTTTTTCTACATATGGAAGTAGAGCATCTTGTTGGGATTTGTTCCATCTATGAATTTCATCTAAAAAAAGTATTGAACTTCTATTCTCTTTATATGTTTTTAATGCTTTAGTAATAATCTTTTTTAAATTATCTTTACCACTCATTACAGCTGATAATTTATAGAAATCGTAGTTAAGTGTTTTAGATAAAATATATGCTAAGGTAGTTTTCCCAGTTCCAGGTGGACCCCAAAATATCATTGAAGGTATCTTATTATTTTTTACAAATTCTCTAATTGCCCTACCACTTCCTACTAAATGTTCTTGTCCTATAAACTCATCAAGGGTAGATGCTCTATATTTTGATGCTAGTGGTTCCATGTTATTTAAATGTTATATATTAATTATTTAGTATTTTAATTAAAAACAAAGACAGATAGGCGTTTTAATAATAATTTAGCTAACTTTTAAAAATAGCTTATGTACAAAATAGTTATTCAATTTAAAATATATTTAAACTCTTTAAAGTAGCTTAGTTTTTTTAATTTAACTTATTATATATAGTGTATACCTAAATATATAAAGAACATAATAAATATTATAAGCTTTGACAGAATTTAATCATCTAATTTAATGTATTTAGTTAAAGTAAATAAAATGGTTCAAAATTCTGTTGAAACAATTATACATAGGAAAATTCTAATACAATACCTTTTAAAACAATCCCCATTATTTTTAACAAGATCTCAATGTGTTAATTTCATATTAGAAGCAATTAGTGAATTAGATTTAGATATCCCAACTAATAGAATTAATGAAGATAATATTATCTTATGGATAAGAGTACTTAAAGCTAATTTCTTCACTAATTGTAGTAAATTAAGCACTGAATATAGGTTTAATATATCTACAAATTCAGTTTCTATTCATCCACTACCTTTCATTATTGATAAGAGTACTTTTACAGGGTTTGAGAATCCTGAGATAGAATCTGATATTTACAACTTATTACTATTACTATTGTATAACCAATCAGATCTTTTAATTGGAATGCTAAGAAGTTACTTTAATAAAATAAAATATATTTCTCAAGGGTCTGATGATTTAATATTATGTTTTTATAGAATAACAGAGCCAACTGCAATTAGTAGGCACTCTAGAATATTAAGAGTGCATCCAGTTTATGAAGGTGAATCTATTATGTATTTTAGACAAAGAGTTCACGAGTTTAATAGACAACTATATAATCTATGTTTAAAGTATGAAGCTAACTTTCTATTTTCATTAGCCTTACCTGAAAAAGCTAAAGGAAGAGCTTTAACTTTATCTATATTTAATTCACATCAAGAGTTATTAGATTATTTAGAATCTTGACTATTAAGGTTACACCTATAGTATTATTTAAATATATAACTTTAATAATATGTATTTACCAATTTTTCTAAGTAGCATTAAAGCAGGTTTTCCATCTCCTGCTGATGACTACATTGATAAATCAATAGATTTAAATGAAGAATTAATATCTCATCCCTCTAGTACATATTTAGCTCGAGTTAGTGGAGATTCAATGAGAGATATTGGAATATTTCCCAATGATATATTAATAGTAGATAAGTCATTAACTCCTAAAATCCGTGATATTGTTGTAGCTAGTATAGATGGAGAATTCTTAGTTAAGAGATATATAAAGAGGGGGAATCAGATAATATTAAGATCTGAAAATTCTAATTACAAAGATATATTAATTTCAACTGAAGAATTTGATTTATGTGGAGTAGTAATATATTCAATTAGAAAACACAGTTAATACTTTAAGGATATTACCCTTATTGTCTAAAGATAACTTCTTCTCTAGAGAACATCTTTACAGAGATATATAGCGCTATTAAAAACATTGAGATTGTGGCAATAAACGAAGCTAAGTAATTAAGAATAATAAAGTCACCTAGTAACACTTGTTTAATTAGTGCTACTTGACCAACTAGTGGTATAAAAAATAATGCAAGTGGAGTATTAATATCAAATGCTTGACCACTTAATCCAATAAATACTGAAGCTAAAAGTAGAGGTAGAATATATAATCCTCCTTCCTTTTGATTTCTAGAATATATACCAAGTAGAACAAGTAGGGATGAAACTAAGAATGATAGTGGTAATAATATTAAAATATTTGAAATAACTTATCAAAGCCAATAATAATATTACCAATTTCTCCACCTTGTTGACCCATTAGGGATTGTGGCATTAAGGTAAAAGTTAGCGTAAGAGATGCAATATTTAAAACTAGAGAGAATAGGGATAAAACTAAAATAGCAGATATCTTAGAAATACCAATAGTTACTCTGGAAGCATTAATACTTAATGTAGTAGCTAATGTATTTTTTTCTTTTTCTCCTGCTGTTAATTCAATAGCAAATTGAGCAGCTCCTTGAATTAATGCAATTAATATTACATATGGTAAAAAGAATAGAATAAAAGAACTTTGTGCAGGTTTATTCTCTACTTCTTGTAAAGTAATAGTTGAAAATACAATTGGATTTAAACCTGCTTCAGTTATTCCTAAGTTACTTAATATATTAGCTCTTTTAATAATATTATATTCTTCAATTAATGGTTGTACTTTAATTAAACTTCCAGTTGAAGAATTAGAACTTTGATCATAAATATATTTAATACTTAAGTTAGCCTCTAAACTATTAATTTCTAAATAACCTTTAATGTTCTGATCTTTTAAATCAATATTTGGTGTATCACTTTCTAATATTCTTAAAGTATCCTTATTCTCTAAAAATGATATTAACTCTTGAGACTCTACAGAATTAACATTATCTACAATACTTAAAACTAATTCTTCATTTTTAATCTGATCAGTTTGAAACTTTTCTAATAAACTTATACCTGTAATTAATAATGGAGTTAATACAACTGACATTACTATAAAAGATAAAAATGATTTTTTATCTCTTACAATGTTTAGTAACTCTTTTTTAAATAATTTTATAAATTTATTATTCATTATTACTTATTTCATTAAATACAATTTCTAATTAAAGTTTATCTTTAACTAAATTAAAAAATATCTCTTCAATTGTTTCTAACTTATATTTCTTTTTTAAATCTAAAACATTACCTGAATCTAATACTTTACCCCTATGAAGTATTGCTACATCATCACAAAGTTCTTCAGCATCACTCATTATATGTGTACTGTATAAAATTATTTTATTCTCTTTTTTTAATTCAAGTATTTGGTCTTTAACAGCCCTAGATGCAAATATATCTAATCCATTAGTTACTTCATCAAAAACTAATACTTCAGGGTTAGTTACTAATGCTCTTGCAATTGATACTTTTTGTTTCATTCCTGTAGAAAAGTTAACACATGTATCGTTTAAAAAATCATTCATCCCTAATTTATTAGATAACTCACTTATTTTTTCCTCTAGTTCCCTATTTTTTAATCCAGAAAATTCTCCAAATAGTCTCATCATTTCGTAAGGAGTTAATCTATCATATACCTGTGTTTCTCCAGATACAAAGCTTACTCTTTTTCTAAGGTTTTTAATTTTTTTATATGATTCGTTATTTAAAAATATCTCACCACTTTGAGGAAATGTTAAATTAGCAATAATTCTCATAGTTGTAGTTTTACCAGCACCATTAGCTCCAATTAAACCAAATATTTTACCCCTACTTGATTTAAAACTTACATCTGTTATTCCAACTCTAGATTTCTCTTTAGTCTTTTTATCAACTCTATTAAATTGTTTTGTTAAGTTTTTAACTTCTAACATATGGAATATTAATTCTATGTATTATAATACTAAAGTTAATTAGTTGTTAAATTATTGTTATGTCTAAATTAAGTAAGGTTAAAAGAGTGTATAAAAATAGTTTTGTTGATGAGTTTAAAGAGTTTGCTTTTAAAGGTAATTTAATAGAACTCGCTGTAGGTATTATTATTGGTACTGCATTTAATAAGTTAGTTCAATCATTAATTACTGATATTATTATGCCACCAATTGGTAAATTATTAGGTAATACATCATTTAGTAATTTATACATTAATTTAAGTGATACAACTTATTCATCACTAAATGATGCTATAGAAGCTGGAGCTCCTGTTATTAAGTATGGTTTATTTATTAATGAATTAATTAACTTTATAATATTAGCTATAACTGTATTCTTAGTTATTAAGTTTGTATTAAGGGTTAAGAGAGAGGAGAAAGAATAGTAATTTTATTTTTTAGTATAAAATCATGAAACTAAATCAACAGATTGAGGGTGGAGGATTACAATCGAGTATTAATACTCTTAGAGAGAAGTTTAATACAGTGCCAAGAGATTTAACGCCTCAGGAGTCAACTTTGTTTCAAGGATTAGTTAACATAGCAGATGGATTATTGGATCAACTTGCTAATTTAGATAGCTTGACTGACGAAGAAGTTGAACGACTTCAGGGAACTTTAAAAGTATCAATTAATCAAGGTTTAAGTTCAACTATACCTGATTATATATATAGAAGTAAATTCAATCTAGGTACTTCGCCAATAGTTCTTAAACAATACATTGAGTTAATTAATAATTATTTAATGATTATTATTAATGAATTTGATTTCGGATACGATTTTGATAGAGTTACTGATTTGTTATCAGCTCTACATGATAACCTTGAAGACCTTACCAAATTGAATAACGAACAAGTTTCAGATATATTTAATTTATTAGAAAAAATAAAGCCACCTTTAGATGAACTTTTCGAAGTAAAATTCGGAGGTATTTTAGGAGATTTTTTTAAAAATTCATTAGTAAATATTGCTAATAGACTTACTAAAATCAAAATTCAAAGAAGACTTTTTTAAGGAATAGTATAAATGAAATCAATATAGGTTAGTATTATTTAATTTATGGTATATTAATTTAGTTAAATATTGTTTATGAGTAATAGTAAAGATTTAGAAACAAGGTCTTTGGACACTTTGATATTAGATAATATTAGGGGTTTGACTATGAATGAGTTGAGAGAATCTTGTAGCTCATTAGTTAATCAAGTTTTATCTAAATTGGAGCAAAGTGATTTTAAAGATGCACATCCTATATATTCTCTTTACAGAGACTTTCTGGTTGCACAATTCACAAAATATTCCAGTGATATTTCATCTGGTCGATACGATAATTATAGAGACTTACTTGAAAAAGTTTATGCAACAGCTTATAAAGCTTACTCCGAAAATATATATGACAGTTACATGGTTGATATTGATACTTATTTGAAATCAAAAAATAAAGCTCAGATCCAAGAAGATCCAGATTATCTAGATGATTTTTTATATATGATTCTAGAGTATTTTGAAAATGGCTTTGATGAGATTGTGGATTATATTGAGTCAATGGGTAAAGTTATGTTTATTTCTAGGCAAGATCTTTCTAATTTGATTCTAAATATAAGGGCATTTAAAAGGAAAAGAGGTCGAGTAACCTCATCATCTCTTGAAGTTTCTCCAGATGTTCTTTTTATGAAAGAAAACTTCTCGGACTTTAACCTAGTGAGTAGAAGTATCTATGAAGGGTTATTTCAGATAAGAGAATATTTAGTTAATATAATAAATAAGAAATTTAAAGGCGATTTGTTTGCAAATCTATTAAATGCTTCAATGTTACAGGATACTCAATTTGAATTACATTATCTAAAGAGATTGCTGGAAAGAGAAAGAGAAGCAGCATAATTTCTAGGAAGTTTTTACAGTTAAACTTATTCCTATAATACTCCCTAGTAAGTTACTACCTAAATCTAACCATGTATCATAGATACTGTTGTTAAATATTAAGTTAAATTGTAATTGAAATATATACTCTGTTAATTCATTAATAACTCCTAAGAATGTAACAATAAGTAGTGAAATAATTAAATACTGTATTCTATTAATTTTAATATTAAAGTCTTTAATACTAAAAAATATAACTAATACCATTACAAATCCTCCACCTATACTATGTAGAAATCTATTAGCTAATTCTTTATCAATAAATAATCCAGATATTAAGAATGTAACAATAGAAAATGTTGTTATTAGTATTAATGATCTTAATATCTTTAATTTAT
>JBGSZB010000037.1:0-20900 GCA_041750555.1 Candidatus Dojkabacteria bacterium
TGTCGTCAATATTTAGAGTATCTAAAACAAATACATCTGATAGTTTTACTAAGTTAGCTAATACAGCTTCTATACTTTCACTATTCTTATCTTCTTCCTCTTTATTAAATCTAATGTTTTCTAATATTAAAAGTTCTCCAGGATTCATAAATTTAATAGAGTTAAAGCTATTAGCTACAGTTACAAATTTAGTTAATGAATTTAATGTATGACTTAATCCAAATCTAGCATCCATTAATGATAATGAGTCTCTAATTTCACCTATTGGATTACCATAGTGAGCTAAAACAATAACTTTGCACTTTTTTTCTAATAGAAATTTAACTGTAGGAGTACTAGCTTTAAGGTATATATTGTTTTCTGGATGTTCGGGATCAATAACTGTATTTAATCCACTTCTAACAATTACAGTTTTACCCTCAATGTTAACTTTTTCAATAGATTTCAAGCTATAAAGCATGTAGCAATTATACCATAATAGCTTTAAAAAAGCTTATCTACCAATATATTCCTTACCTCCCATATATTTAACTAGAGCGTCTGGAATCTTGACACTTCCATCACTTTGTTGATAGTTTTCTATAATTGCAATTAACATTCTTCCCATAGGAATTGCTGTATCATTTACAGTGTGAGCTAACTCTGTTGATCCATCTTTTCTTTTCACTTTAATATTCATTCTTCTAGCTTGATAATCAGTTGCATTAGTATCAGTTCCAATCTCCATAAAGGTTTTCTGAGCCCTTACCCATACTTCAGGATCAACTTGTCTAGCACTAGCTAAATATCCTGCATCTCCTGTTGATTTTTGAACTAAATGATAAGGTAATTTTAATGATTGTAGTAACCATTCGTTAATACTTAATAAGTAGTCAAATATTTCATTTGATTCTTCAGGTTTACATACAATATCCATTTCAATCTTATCAAACTGATGAACTCTTTTAATTCCTCTAACATCTTTTCCCCATGATCCAACTTCTGATCTAAAGCATGGGGTATATGCAAACATTTTATATGGTAATTTATCTTCATCTACAGTTTTATCCATAAATAGCGCAAAGTTACTAGGTTCACTTGATCCAACTAAATACAATTTATTTTTATCCTCTAAGTATTCATCACTAATTTTATATGCTTGATCAATTCCTTCTGGAAAGTGACTTGTACCAAATAAAACTCTTTCTTTAACGAGTAGTGGCGGTATTACATATTTAAACCCTTCACTTAAAAGCTTTTCAAACATAAATTGTTGTAGTGCATATTGAAGTAGTGCTAAATCTTCTAAAATATATGTAAATCTAGTTCCTGCTATTTTTGAAGCTTGTATATTATCTATATATCCCAAAGCTTCACCCCAATCTAAGTGATGTTTCATATCAATTTCTGATTGTGGCATATATTTACTTGAATCTTCTGAGTATTTATATGGAGTAATATCAACATAACCTTTCTCTGTCCAAACCTTAATTACTAAGTTATCTTCTTCACCATGACCTTCTGTCATATATTCTTCAATTGAGATATTAGGTATCCAATTTAAAATCTCATCCCATTGACGACTTACATCATCTAAGTCTTTTTTTAGTATCTCAATATCAAATCTCGTTTTTAATTCCTGAGATTTAATTCTTGCTTCATCGGGATTAACTTTACCTATTTCAGAAACCTCATTTCTTAATCTATTGTATTCTTCAATACTAGTTATTAATTCCCCTCTTCTTTTATCTAACTCTAACCATTTATCTACATTAGCCTTTTCAGGGTTACCTTTACCACTTAATATTAATTTCTTAATTTTCTCTGGATTATCTCTTATTATCTTTGGATCTATCATGTTTTTAAATTAAACAATAAATTTTAAAATATTTTAATGTAATTGAATAGTTAATTATCCCAAAAGGGAAATGAAAGCTGTATTTGAAGAAATTATTGTTTTAAACTTCATAGATTGATGATACAATTAATCTAACATTGATGCAATGGCATGCTAGTAAACAATGTTAAAAATTAAGGTGCTTAATATTTAAATATTAAGAAATAGGGTGGAACCGTGGCTAATACAAGAGTCATCCCTAAAGATTAGTAAATATTAATCTTTAGGAGTGGCTCTTTTTTTAGTATTTATTAATCTTAATATATTAATTAAGTATTTATTATTTTAAATTATGGACAATACAAATATTGTGACACTTGAAAAAATTACAGCTTGGGCTAAAAGAAGAGGTTTCATATTTCCATCTTCAGAAATTTATGGGGGTATGGCTAATGTTTATGACTTTGGTCCATATGGAACAATGCTTAAGGAAAATATTAGAAACTTATGGCTTAAAACATTTATCGAACAAAGAGATGATATTTATGCAATTGATTCAAGCGTTATATTAAACCCTAAAGTATGGGAAGCTAGTGGGCATACAGCATCCTTTGCTGATGTTATGGTAGAAGATAAGGTTAATCATAAAAGACATAGGGCTGATCATTTAATAGAGGATAAATTAGAGAAATTAGATCTTGAAACATTACAAACTAAAGCATTTCTATTTGATGCCAAATTGTTTGACACACAAATCCCTAAAATACACGAGGTGATGAGAGATGCAGGGAAGGAGAATACTGAGTTCACTAGTGATAACTTAAGTCCAAAATCAAAATCAGTATTGAATAAGAAAGTAGATGGATTAAATCCAACAGAGTTAGGTTTTTTAGTAGAAATTTTAAATTTAAAATCCCCAGACGGCAATGAATTAACAGAACCTAAACAATTTAATCAATTGTTTCAAACAGAAGTAGGTATCATTTCTGGAGAAAAGAATAAAACATATCTTAGAGGAGAAATAGCTCAAGGATTATTTATGAATTTTAAAAACATTTTAGATTCAATGCATCCTAAATTACCATTTGGAATAGGACAAGCAGGTAAAGCATTTAGAAATGAGATTACTATGGGTAAATTTACCTTTAGAACACTTGAATTTGATTTAATGGAGTTTGAATATTTCTTTGATAAAGATAAAACAGATTGGAATGAATTGTTTGAATATTGGAAGAATGAAATGATTAGGTTTGCAGAAATGATAGGATTAACTAAAGAGAATTTAAGATGGAGAGAACATGAAGAATTTGAAAGATCTCATTATTCTTCTAGAACAGAGGATGTTGAGTATAAATTCCCTTGGGGATATAAAGAGATGTGGGGATTAGCATATAGAAGTGATTATGATTTAAAAAACCATGAAGAAAAATCTGGAAAAGATTTAAAGTATGTATATCCTGATGGATCAAAAGTATTACCCCATGTTATTGAACCAACTTTTGGATTATCTAGATTGATAACAGTTCTTGTATTTGATGCTTATAGAGAAGAGATTGTTAACGATAAAACTAGAGTGTATATGAAATTTAAACCATCTATAGCTCCTGTTAAGTTTGCTCTATTCCCATTGCAAAAAGATGAAAAGTTAAGAGAACTATCTAAAGATCTATATGCTAAATTAAGAAAGAAGTATGTAGGTGAATATGATGATTCAGGTAATATTGGGAAAATGTATAGAAAACAAGATGAAATAGGTACTCCATACTGTATTACAATAGATTTTGATACCTTAACTGATAATATGGTAACTATTAGAGATAGAGATACTATGAAACAAGAAAGAATTAGTATTGATAGTTTAATGGAGTATTTAGATAAACAGTTTGAATAACCAGCCTAGAAACACTTTAGAAATGTTTTTAAAAGAGGAAATCCTAATATTTTTAGGAGATTTTCTTGATCATGATAGGTTTAAAAACTTTAATGTAGAAGGTTTACCCCTAGGTTCAAATAAAGTAGTGGCACTATATATTCTATCTGAAATAGCTAACTCTAGATCTGATAAACATCAGCCCGTACTAATAGAAGAAAATGATCCAGATGTATTCGCTAACAACAGCGTAACATGTAGATACAATCTATCACTAACTCACAATGATGTTGAATACGAATTTGAGGTTTTATGGGACAATGAACAACATTCCCCATTATCTATTACATTTAGATCTAAAAGTGCATTATATATTGATATTACATTTTTTCTAACTCAGAAAACTAATTTTAAAAATCGAAATAACTTTGAAGATTTATCAGGATTAATATTCCATACCTTTATAGATTTTGGGGATTATGAATTTAAAATGTTTGGTAGAGATTATAATATAAAGGTATATATACAAACTAATGATATTACATACTAGTTAACCTATACTTAGTACCTCTACCCATTCCTTCAATCTTTAATAGCTTTTTTCTAACTAAGTCATTTAAATCTCTAAATGCAGTCATAGTAGATACTTCCATCATATGACAATAATCTTCTCTTCTAATTAATGGTACAGTTTGTAAATATCTTAAAATCTTTAATTGTCTTTTATTTAAATCTAAGAATGGTTCATCTCTAGATTCTAAATCTTCTTTAACAAACTCATTTAAATTTTCTCTAGTAACATTTAATTCCTTGTATAACTCATAGATAAATGTTTCAACAAAGAATATTAAATTACTGTTTACTCTACTTTGATTAAAGCCTGCGACCAATCTATCAAAATTACCTAAAAAGAATTTAATATTAGATAGATATACCCTACTTCCATATCCATTCTTATGCATTAAGTAATCAACTAAGCATAGCAATGTAAAATAGTTTAAAACACTTAGGGGAAATAATTCAATAAACCTATATATAAAGATACTAATTCTAATAATTGATGGAGTATCTAATACACCATTGTTATACCATTGAATTAATTCATATAATTCATACTCAGCTCTTGAATAATCAAGAGACTTATCTCTTAAATTTTCTAATTTATCACTTGATTCAATAAAAAATGAATTTCTAATAGATGGAGTTACCTCTCTTTTAATTCCTTTACTCATTATTCTTAAAAAGTGAAGAATAGTAGTTACCTCCATTTCAGCATAAGAGTCAGATGCAGGGGATCTACTAAATTCATAACTATCTCTAAAGTTACTAATTAATTTTGCATTTTCATCATCAATATTATCTAATCTTAAGCCTGTAGCTATCTTATTTGCATCTTTAATACTCATTTCTAAATCTAGAGAAGACCCGATATTAAATATATCTAATGTTTTAGCGTTAAGCATAAGTCTATGCTTATCATCATTTTTAATATCGTATACAGTGATAGCACTTTTAACAGATTCTAACTTAATTAAACTATTTACTATTCTATCTGTATAACTAAAGTTTGGTTGATACATATTAAATTATTTATATATATCATTATGATACGATTATATTGTTATGTAAAGTATAATAAGTTTATAGGATATAATTAAGTATGCTGACTTAGCTCAATTGGTAGAGCAACTGTATCGTAAACAGTAGGTTATGAGTTCGATTCTCATAGTCAGCTATTTATTTATTAAATAAAATATATAATACTTAAGTAATATTATTAAAAAATATGGATAATGATATAAAAAAGATAGAAGATATAATTAACACCTCTCCAGATGAAATTAAAGATAGGTTAATTAAACTTAGAGAATTAGTTAGAAAAGAAGCCCCAGATGTAACTGAAAAACTAGGTTATGGTGTACCTGCCTTTTATTTAAATGGTCCATTAATATATTACTCTCCATTTAAAAACCATATTGGATTTTATCCTGCCAATGGTGATGTATTTAAAGAGTTTGATAATGAATTAAAAGACTTTGAAACTTCTAAAGGAACTATTAAGTTTCCTCACAACAAAGAAATATCTTGGGATTTAATAAATACTATAATTAAATTTAGAGTTAAACAACAAAGAGAAAAACTTTAACTTGGTATACTCTTGATATAATAAATAACTTATTTCAAACTAAGAGTATCTTTATGGAAGATTCACTATTTATTCAAATTAGAAAGCAAGTAGCCAAAATACCTTTGGGTATGGTTACTACATATGGAGAAATAGCTAGAAGTATTAATTTAAGAGATTCTAGAAAAGTTGGATGGGCAATATATGGGAACCTTGATACAAATATACCATGTCACAGAGTTGTAAATAGAGATGGACTTGTTGCAGAAAAGTTTTCATTAGGTGGTTGGAAGGAGCATAAATTAAGATTAATTAATGAAGGTATTGAATTTATTAATGAGAAACAAGTAAACTTAGATAAACATTTATTTAAATTCAATAAATAAACAATGTTATTAAATAAACTAAATGATTAATTTAGAACAAGAACTTAAGAAATTAAATTCAGAACAATACAAAGCAGTAACCTCGTTAGATGGACCAATTCTTGTTGTAGCAGGACCTGGAAGTGGTAAAACTAGAGTAATCTCATATAGAATAGCAAATATTTTAGATAAAACAGATGCTCTTGCATCTAATATTCTATGTTTAACATTTACAGAAAGTGGTGTTAAATCAATGAAAGATAAACTTAAAGATGTAATAGGTAAAGATAGTTATCATGTATCTATTCATACTTTTCATAGTTTCTGTAATGAAATAATACAATCATTTCCTGAAAAGTTTTCATTTAGAAGTGAATTAAAAAACCTTGACGATATTAATAGAATTAAAATAATTAAAGAGGTATTAGATAAACTACCTAAAGAAGAAAAGTTTTTAATTAGACCACTTTATGATAGTTATGCAAACTCAAAAGCCATAATAGATGCTATACAAAATTTAAAAAGAGAAGGAATCGATTATAAGGATTTTGAAATTGAATCTTTAGAAAACTATAACGAGGTTATAGCTAATCCAGAACTTAATAATAAAACAAATAAACCTACAACTAAATATAATGAAAAGTTAAAAAATGTAACTAAAAATAAAGAGCTTTCTATTTGTTATAGAGCTTATCAAGAAAGAATTAATGAATTAGGTTTTTATGACTATGAAGATATGATTCTTTTTGTAATTGATAAGTTATCTCATGATGATGAAGTTTTAGCATATTATCAAGAAAAGTATTTATACATCTTAGTAGATGAGTTTCAAGATAGTAATGGATCTCAAATTAAGTTACTTAATTTACTAGGTTCTTATGATAAATCTCCAAACATATTTGCTGTAGGTGATGATGATCAAGCTATATACAGATTTCAAGGTGCAAATGTATCTAATATGTTAGATTTTAAAAATCAATATGAAAATGTCTTAGTTTTGCCATTAAATAAAAACTATAGATCATCCCAAATAATATTAGATGCAGCTCAAAGCGTTATTTCAAATAACTCATCACGATTAACTAATCAAATTAAAGATTTAAATAAAAATTTAATATCTGAAACTAAAATTCTTGATCAAAAGCTAGAAGTTTATGAGTTTAATGATAATAATTTTGAAAACAAGTTTATAGTAGATAAAATTAAAGCCCTAAGGGAATCAGGAGAGGATTTAAATGATATAGCTATCTTTTATAGGAATCATAGTGATTCTCTTGATTTAATTGAATTACTATTAAAAAACAATATAGCTTTTAAGCTAGCTAGTGGTAATAATCTTATGGACGAGAGATTAGTTAATCAAATTATTAATATTTTTAAAGTTATTAACTATGTTAATGATGATAGAGATTTAATACTTTTTAAAGTTTTATTCTATGACTATTTAAACTTTAATAAGCTAGATATATTTAATCTAACCACCTTTGCTAGAAGAACAAATAAATCTCTTTTTTCAATTATTTCTAATATTGAATTATTAGAGAGTGCTGGAGTTAATGATACACAATCCCTATTTAACTTTTCAGAGAAAATTGTTGAATGGAATTCTTTATCTTCAAATGAAAATATATATGCACTTTTAGAAAAAGTATTAGAGGATATTAACTTTTATAATTACTTAATAAAGGTTGATAAAAATATTGAAAACATGAATTCTATAGCCTCATTTATTACTTACATTAAAAACATATATTTAGAGAAAAAAGATATAACATTAAATGACTTTTTAAATGATATTAAACTCGCAAGTGATAGCAATATTAGTATATCTAAAAGAGAACTTGATATTAATCAAAACGGTGTTAACTTAATGACTGCTCATAAATCTAAAGGTTTAGAATTTAAACATGTATTTATACTTAAAGCAATTTCAAGTTCATGGGAAGCTAAACAAAGTAGAAGCTTTTTTAAATTCAATATTGATGCACTAAATAACGATAAAGATATTAAGGTAGAGGAAGAAAGAAGATTATTCTTTGTAGCCCTAACTAGAGCCAAAGAGTTTGTATACATTACATACTCTAACAAATATTTTAAATTAGATGGGGTAACTGAAACTGTTAAAAGTATATTCGTTGATGAGATAGATAAAAAGTTAATTAATAATATAAATACTCAAGAATTTCAAAATGAAGATTTAAGTTACTTTTCAAATATATTAATTAATAGTAGGCATTTAAATCATGAAGGGGATGAGGAGGAATATTTAAAAACATTAGTTAGTAAATTTAGGTTAAGTGCATCTTCCCTAAACACATATATTGATTGTCCATTAAGATTTAAGTATGAATCTTTAATTAAAGCACCTCAAGTTTTAAATATTTATTCAGCTAATGGTAGTGCAGTTCATTATGCTCTAGAAGTTTTAAACAAAAGATTTATAAAAGATGAGAATACCTTAATTTCAATTGAAGAGATATTAAATATATATACTCAGAAACTTAGTCAGTTATTACCATATAGCGATAAATTTATTGAAACTAATAGAGAAGGTAGAGACTATTTAAAAAGATATTTAGAGAATAATATTACCAAATTTAAAAATTCAGCTGAGGTTGAATACAAGTTTAACTCTAATGAGATAATTTTAGAGATACCAAATAGTGATCCTATTGTTTTAACAGGTAAGATTGATAAGTTAGAGTGGATTAATAAAGAATTAAATCAAACTAAAATTATTGACTATAAGTTTAAAGATCCAATAAGTGAAAATCAATTAAAGGGTTTAACTAAGGTTAAGGATAGTAGTATATATAATCAATTACTCTTTTATAAAATACTTTCAGATTGTGATAAGTTTTTTAAACCTAAGTTTGGGAATTCTAAATATAACGTATTAAGTTATGAAGTAGAATTTTTAAAACCATCACCAAATGGTAGTTATAAAACAATTTCCTTAAATTTAACAGATAGTGAAGTTAATGAATTTAAGTTAAAGGTTATTGATATTGTGAATAGAATTAGAAATTTAGATTTTTATGGTTCTAGTGAGTATCCCCTCTGTAAACAATGTAATTTTTGTAATGAGGTTATTGGGAACTAAATAGATAATTATTTCCAAAGTTAAATACGTTATAGAAATCATTTTTATAATAACCATCTATTTGATTTAAATCATCAATGCTTTCTGTATTATTTATTTTATCTATATTTTGTTCATAGTACTCTCTTTGTAATTCATCATCATAACTTCTAAATATCTTGTTGTTATTTAATACATCAACATCATTATCTTTACTTGAACAAAGTATTGGAAGTATTGCTACATCATATACTTTTGTAACATCTTTACCTGGTATATATACTTCTAATGTACTAAATTTACTAAAATCTACTCTAATGTATTTATCTATTGGACTTACCAAAGTAGTATATTCAATACTATCAGCATCTATTGAAAAATTAGTTGTATAGTAACAGTAATCTAAGTTGGATAAGGTAACTACAATAACTTCTGTTTTAGCTGTATCACTCTCTATTATTTTATTTATATACTCTAATCCATCACTATCATATGCTCTAACATTTAAATCTTTAATATCTTTTGCTTCAAAGTATCTAATTTCATAGGGTAACATTTTTACTACATCATTATTTAAATGTACATCTAACTCAGTGTTATAGAAGTTTAATACACTTATATATTTAATTTCTGTATAAAACTGTGAGAAGTAAATTATTAGGGATATGAACACAATAAATAGTGAAGTTAGAATAATTATAAATGATGGTTTTCTTAAATTAAGCATACTTTATATTAAATGCTATTTAATTCAATTACAATATTCATTATTTTAAAATATTTAGTATAATACATAGATTGCGGATGTAGTTCAGTTGGTAGAACGCTTCCTTGCCAAGGAAGAGGTTGCGAGTTCGAGCCTCGTCATCCGCTTTTAACCTCAATAATATCCCCTTGATATTAAATAACTAATAATCAATAATATATCCATGATGAAGTTATTTATTAATATACTACTATTTATCTATCTAATAGGAGTAGGTTTCTGGATGATATTTGTAACAGTAACTGCAGCTTATCCTGATAATCCATTAGTACCTGTAATAAATAATATTGTAGGAGTAGAAGAAGATTTTATAGCTAAACCATATATACCTAAAGATTTAAAAACATTAAACGATTATTTATACAGTGATTACTTTTACAAATTCTTAGGAATAGCTGCAATAATATCAGTAGTCCCAGGAATTTTCTTACTTGGACAAGGTAGAAACATTTTTGAAAGAATAATCCTTTTACAAGCTTTTGCACTACCTAGAGTTAGAGATTACTGGGGAAGAGTAATAGATAAAGCTAGTAATGAACCACTTCCTTTTTCAGTTGTTAGAATATTAAAAATTAATGACGAGAATGAAAGCTTAATATCAGAATCAGTAGCTGATTTAGATGGTAGATTTAGATTATATATCTCGAGATTTGAAGAAAATTTATACATAGAGGTAAAGTCTAATGGTTATAGAACGTATAGACATAGGATTGAGCAATCATCAATTGGTAAAAACAATGAAGTTAAAAGCATTATCTATCTTGAAAAAGAAAACGTATATATCTCCCCTATTAAACGTCTTTATGTTAAATACAGAGTTAGCTTATTAAATATGTTAATAATATATACATTTTTAATATCTCTAATAACATTTATACATTCACTTTACGGAGTTATAGCAATATTTAATTTAATATCATTTGGTAACTTCTTCTTTTATGGATTTGCAGCACCTTGGAATATAGCTGTACTTACACAAAGAATTAGAATGAAACCTGGAGTAATTAAAAATATTAGAGACTATACACCTATTCCTAATGTTAATTTAATATTTTTTAAAGGTACTCAAAGAATTGATACAAGTTTAAGTGATAGTAATGGTATAGTTAAAATTAATTTACCAGAGGGTAAATATCTTGCAAAAGTAGTTAAACCTGGGTATTTAGTTAAATATGAAGATAATCAAATGTTAGAAATAGATGTAACAAGAGAGGGATATTTACAAAACAATATATATATGATTCCCGTAACTGCAGGGTATTCTCAAACTCCAACAATAATTAATCCGTTTAGTTAATTTAATTGAATACAACACTATGCTAATATATTTCTATGTACAAAAATACTAAACCAATATTAATCACAGGGGGACATTTAACTCCTGCTCTTGCAATACTTAGTGAATTAAAAAAGAGAGGTTATACAAACTTTATTTGGGTTGGACATAAATACAATCAGTATAGAGATAAAAGTCTATCTCCAGAATACAGAACAATTAAACTATTAAATATTCCATTTATTGAACTTAAAAGTGGAAAGATAATTAGAAGTTTTAAACTTAAAGAATTACCCTTTGTATTATTCCAATACTTATTAATTCTAAATGGATTAATATCCTCCCTTTTTATTATTCTACGATACAAACCCAATATAGTATTAAGTTTTGGAGGATATTTAGCAGTTCCTGTTGCAATAATGGGTAAGCTATTTAATAAATTAATTATTACTCATGAACAAACAATAGTATCAGGTAGTGCAAATAAGATATTAGCTAGATTATCAAATAAAACACTAATTAGTTGGGAAAATTCATTTAAATATTTTAAAAAAGATAAAACTGTATTAACCGGTAACCCTATTAGAAAAGAAGTTTTAAAGGGTGACAATGTTAAATTAACTAAAGGATTAAGAACAAATATACCAACACTTTTAGTTATGGGAGGGAACCAAGGTTCTCATGTTATTAACAAAACATTATTTCATTCATTAAACGAGTTAATTAAAGATTTTAATATTATTCATCAAACTGGAAGTTCTAGTGCTACTAATGATTTTTCAAAAGCTCAGACACTTAAAAAAGAGTTACCACTAGAGTTTAGAGATAGATATTTAACTTTTGACTATATTTCTACAGATGATATTGGAGAAGTGTTAAACAAAAGTGATTTAATTATTTCAAGATCAGGAGCAAATACAATTTCTGAAATACTTTTATTAGCTAAACCCGCTATCTTAATTCCAATACCTTGGGCATCACACAATGAGCAATACATGAATGCAAGACTTGTTCAAAGTTGTGGTTTAGGAGTAATAATTGATGAAAAGAACTTAAATAAAGCGAGTTTAATTAGTAGCATATATACATCACTTAATAATATTAAAATGAATAAAGGTTTAGATAATAGAAATTTAGATATTTGTAAGAAGGATGCTCAAGCTTTAATTAATATTGATGCACATATTAAAATTGTTGATGAAATAGAAAAGCTGTTAAAAAATTAACAGCTTCTCTAACCTTATATTAAACATTAATAATTTGTTTATTAATTATTTAACACTACTTAATAACACTCCAACTATCTGTAATAATATTTAACTTAGCTTTAGGTTTTTTATCTTTTTTAGATAAATAAGCTTCAGCTTCTACTTTACCTTTAACAAAAACCATATCTCCTTTTTTAATATTACTTAGTGCTGCTTCCTTTGTATTGTTAAATATAAATACCTCATAAAAGGTTACTTTCTCTTCCTTTTCACTACCCATATACTCGTTAGTAGCTAAACAAAACTTAGTAAAAGTCTTTTTAGACTTAGATTCAAATGATTCTGAATCTTTAGTTGCTCTACCTGCAACAAGAGTTAAATTAAGTTGCATAAAATAAGAATAAAAATTAATAGTGATATATTAATAAATACTTCTTACAAAGCTTTGACTAGAAAATATTTTATATGAGTAGTCCTTAAATTTAAGGTAGAGGTTTTTGAATAAATTAAAGGTTATGTAGAAGAATCAATTACTTCATTAGGGTTAGTAGTAATTAATTTATGTTCACTCTCACTTGCTACAGTTTGAATAGCAACATGATTAGCTCCTGCAAAGAAAATACCTTGACCAATACCTGAAGATAATAAAAAGTTTTTTTCTCCATCAGTTAAATAAAATACCTTTTGTAATTTATCAATAGCTGCAGGAGATTGTTTAAGAAGTATTTGCATAGCTGAGTTATTTACAATAGCTTTACCATATACAGAATCTAAAAAGTCATCTACATCTTGAGTAATAGTTGTTAAACCTAAACCATATTTTCTAGCTCTTTTAGCAATAGAATATACAAATCTAGCAGCATCCTCGTATTGCATCATAATCCAAGCTTCATCAATTATTAAAAGTCTCTTTCTTTTATCTCTTTTAATCTTAGTCCAAATGTAATCAAGCATAACATACATGGCTGAAGGTCTTAAATCATCAGCTAAATCTCTTATACTAAATACTGTAAATTTATTATGAATATCTACAGTTGATCTTTTATCAAATACACCTGCAGCTGAACCTCTTAAATATCTCTCAAGTCGTCTTGCCATTGAGTGAGCTTCATCTTCTGCCATAGCGTTTAATATTTTATACAAATCTTCCATTAAAGGAGCTTCATTTGAATGAGTTGATGGATCAGGTGTAATTCCCTTCTCTTTGTAAGTTAAAATTAGGGCTCTATCTAGAATTGCTGCTTCTTCAGGTTCTAATTTACCACCTAAAAGAATTCTAATTAATCCAGATAGAGTTAATATTTTAAATCTTAATTCATCCTCATCCTTTTGGTAAATACCCGACAATTCAAAAGGATTTAACTTTTGAGCACCATCTTGAGAAAATGATACATATTCTCCACCAACTGCTGCACATAACCTATCAAACTCTTTTTCTGGGTCTATAATAATTACATCAACACCAAGCATTAAAGACCTAACAGCCTCTAATTTAACAGCATATGATTTACCAGCTCCTGAAGTTGCTAGTACTACAGAGTTTGCATTAGGAAGTGAGAATCTATCAAATATTACAAGTGAACTATTATGTAAATTAATACCATACAAAACACCCTTTTCCATAGTTAATTCAGAACTTACAAATGGAAATGTTGTTGCAATAGCTGTAGTATCTAAGTTTCTAAGCATTTGTACCTTATCAACTCCATATGGAATTGTTGTTTGAAAACATTCTTCTTGTTGAAGTGTAGCAACTTTAATAATTACACCAAGAGTTGCCATTGTAGACTCTAAATTTTTACCAACTTTATTTAAATCATCTAATGAGTCTGCATGTATTGTTAAATATAGGGCATATTGAAAAAACTTTTCATTACCTGCGGCTAACTGTTCTTGAAGAGTTAGGGCATCTTTTAATTGTTGTTGTAAAACAGGATCTGATGGTTGACCACTCTCTAATGTTATATTATTTGTAGCTTGCATCTCAGCTATCTTTCTTTTAAGCATTTTTAATATCTCTCCAGTATCAAATGGATAATAAAAGGTTGAAATATCTATTGGATATTCAAAATTAATTAATGGTTCTAACCAATTAGGAGTTACAACACTTGGAAATCCAACAGCAAAATATGATCTAAAATATTTACTACCAATTACTAGATTATTAAAGTTAACTTCTAAGGCAGATGGAGCTATTACATCTTTAATATTAACTAATCCTTGAGAAAAGTTTTGAACAACTTCATTTTCCCTTGATTTAATCTCAGCTTCTTTAGAAGATAAAGCCTTATCTTTTTGATCTTCTTTTTTACCACTTAAAATATCAAATAGTCCCATTTCGTATAAATTAATAATATTAAGTACTAACTAAACCTGCATCAACATCACTCTCTCTAATGTTTAATATCTCTATACCTGATTTATCAGGCTCATAAACTGAGTAATACAATTTGATTAATTCATCAGTTGTTAATTGTCTAGCTCCAACCCCCATATTTGCATACTGCTTAATAACAGAATCTCTTTTAGGATAAAGTTCTTCAGTAGCTTTTGTAAGTAATTGTTTAACATTAATTATCTGTTTAGGTTTACCAAATAGTTGTTTACCCCAATTAGTTGATACTTCATTAGATTTAGTTGTAGGAATTACTGTAAAAAATCTTTTATCTAGTATTTGTGTAGCTTCTGTTAAGTTATTAATAAATGTTTGATATATTGAAACTTGGTTTCTAACATCATCTGATGTACTTTTTTGTTTGTATTCTTCTAAAAGTGATAAATATTTAGCAATATCAGTTCTTTGAGTTCTAATAACAATTTGTATAGGAAATCTAATTGAATTTAAAAAAGAAGCAAAAGAATATATCTTTGCATCTTGCTCTTTTGAATCTAAAAGATCAAAGTTTAGTGATGTAGTCTCAATAACTAGGGATACAACTCCATTTTTTAATATTACTAAATCATCTCTAACATCTTCAATATCTAGATGATCTTGTGTACTTATTCTTTTAGGATCAAAAACACCCATATATAAATTTAACCTAATATAGGTTAATGATTATTTAAATTAAAGTCAATCATCAAGAATCTTTAAATATTATAGGCTTTATGTCTACATAAACTGGAAACACATGCTATAATCTTTTTATGAAATTAAGTGAAATATTTAATAAAAATGAATCAATGGTTGGAAGTATTAAATGCTTAAGCCATGAATTAGGTGAAAAAGTAATAACTATTGCTGATAACTTTGGTATGAAAAATCCAAATAAAGCAGTTAGTAAAAGTTCTAAAGGTATAAAAGTTAAAAAACTTAATAAAGATACTTACTTAATTGGATTAATGATGTTTGAACCACCTAAATATATTGTTTGGACTGCACCTAAACCACTTACTGAATTAAATGTTGTTTTAGCTAAAATAGCAGAGAAGTTTGATATAGTCTCATATATAAACATTGTGGAGGTAAAAACCTCCACAATTCCATACTTTCAATTAGCTATCGCTAAAAACATTAACTAAATAGTTAATTCAAATAGTTTATCTACATATTCAAAATACTTTGAATCACCACCAATCTTTCCAGCACATTCAGCTGCTATTGCTTTATTTGTTGCAACTGGCTCATGGAAAGATAAGGGGAAATCTCTAATTACATAAATTGCTTTACCAGCATTTACTATATCATTTACAATTGTTGGATAAACTTCGTTATGATGTCTTTGACAGAAAGGACATTGAAAATCTGTAAATTCTACAATAGCAACATTTACAGAATCCTTGTTTCCTAACATTGCATCATCATCAATAGTTGTTTTTGAGTCAGCAACTATATAATCTGCATAGGTCGCTAATACACCATCAATCTTAGATTGATCATTATCCTTAACTCCATCTACCATATCTCTAAATACATCAAATGGTAGGGCTCCTGAAACTAGGTAACCATTTACATCACCATTACTTGATAAATCACCAATAATAAATCCTGGAGTTCCACTTATTCCTGATTGAGATCCAGCACTTGTATCTGCTTTAACTTCATCTTCTGTTTCTCTAGCATCATTACAAGTTAAAAAATCACTCTTGTTTAATCCAATAGCTTCAGCTAATGAACCTAAATCTGTAGCTGTTCCTGTAGTATCAGTATCTGTTGTAGTTGTCGAACCTGTATTTAACTTAACACCATTTAAGTTTCCCATACCAATAATAAAGCCTAAAGCCATAATTATTGATGCAATAATTATTGAGATAGGAGTTAAAAATGGTTGAATATCTAGCGTTATTACATCTCCATCGTTTGTTTTTTTCTTAACAGCCATTCTATATTTTTAAAAGATAACTTTCCATTTTAATTAATGAATCAAATATTATCAACTAAATCTTATCTATTCTTATTGATTTAAATTTTAAAATACTTACAATGTATATATAGATAATAACGGTTATTAACTAATAATGAATCTGAGTTTAGATATTGGAGGAACTAACTTAAGAGTTGGAATAACGTCCCTTGGTGAAAACTTCTTTAAAGAAGTTTTAATTATTCCGACCCCTAAATCCAAAATGGAGCTTATTAATGAATTAAAATCATATATTGGCTTTGTTGAAATTAAAAAAGTTGTTGTAGGTATTGCTGGAGTTATTAATTTAAATAACGAATTAATATTTTCTCCTCACTTAACTCAATTTCTAAATATAAATTTAAAAGATTTATTTCTAAAAGAAATTTTAGGTTATGACTGTGACTTTTCCTGTTTTAATGATGTTCAATTAGCTAGCTTTGCTGAAGCTGTTAAAGGTAGGGGTCTAAACTTTTCAAGATCTCTTTATTTAAGTTTAGGTACAGGTTTAGGTGGTGGTTTAATTATAAATAAAAAGTTAGAAAACTATATACATTTTGAACCTGGACATTTAATTCTTAATACACTTAATAAAGAAAGTAATATCTTTTTAGAAGATATTGTTGCAGGTGGAGGCATTTTAAAAAATTACAATGAGTTACCGAAAGACCCTGAATTTTGGATTGAAAGAGAAGAAATTTTAGCTAAAAATATCTCTAATATTATTCTATTACTTAACCCTGATTGTATTGTATTTGGAGGTGGATTAGTTATTTCAAATAAATACAATATTGATAATTTAAGAGATAAGATATTTAATAATTTAAGAATTAAATACTTAATGCCAGAAATCTTTAAAACTGAATTAGGAGATTTAATAACATTAAAAGGTGCTATAGCATTTATACAAAGAGATAACTACTTTAATTAAATAATGATTAATCCTTTTTAAATACATCATGACCTCCAAACATTGTTCGTAATAGGGACACAATTTTACCTGTAAAAGAGGGATTACCCCTAGATTGTTTTCTAAACTCTAACGATTCTTTAATTACAGTTACATCAATGTTTGATTCTAAAGCAGTATTAACAGTCCATTCTCCCTCTCCTGAATGGTTAACTTCTCCTGAGATATCTTTTAAATCTTCACCATATTTTATAAAGCCATCATAAAGCCAATTAGTAAGTCTGGATTCAATAACACTTTTGTTATTGTATATTCTAGCTACATTGGTTAAATTAAAATTGTAATCTGAAGACTTTATTAAATTAAAACCCTCTGCAATTGATTGCATCATTCCATATTCAATACCGTTATGTACCATTTTAATATAATGGCCACTACCTGCTCCTTCAAAAAATTGATAAGCATTGTTATCTGCTAAATCTTTAAACAATTCTTCTATTCCTAAATAGATATCTTTATCACCACCAATCATTAAGCATGCTCCATTTCTAGCTCCACTTGGTCCTCCAGAGACTCCTACATCTATAAAGTTAATATCTTTCTCTTTAAAGGCAATGTAGCGCCTTTTACTATCTTTAAAGTATGAGTTGCCTCCTTCTATAACTATATCTCCTTTATTTAATAAATTAATTAAACCTGTATCTGAGTTTAATAATATATCTTCAGTAGCATCTCCTGCTGTTAACATTACCCAAACTATTTTAGGTGTGGTTGAAATATTAGAAACTAGTGATTTAACAGAATCAAATATTAAACCACCCTTTTGTTTAACTTCTAGGGTTTTATCTATACTTCTATTGTAAGCTAATACTTTATACCCTTTATCTAGTAAATTAAGAGCTAAACCATTACCCATTTTTCCTAATCCAATTATTGCAATCTCTTTTTTCATATTATTTAAAATATTTAATAAATATATAGATATTTAATTAATTCTTAACCTAGCTTGATTAACAATATCACTACTTAACTTTTTGTATTTAATTAAGTTAACAGATCCGCTTTTCCATAACGATTTAAAAGGTGTAACAATCTTCCATGAAGTTAAAACCTCACTTCTACTTAAAAAGTATGATTGATTAGAGTTAATAGCTTCTAAAAACATCTTAGCGTATTCATTTACATAATGTTTCTCTTTAGAATTATCAATACAACCTTTTAAACAAAGTTTTTCAATTTCAAAATCTAAATTATTTCTTGAGATATAGTTTAGGTTAATTGCAATGTTTGATGTATGAGAAACATCTAATTCAAAACTTGTATTATCTTTTAAATGAATAACTACTTTATTTTCTCTTAAACCTAGGGCTTTACCAGATTCTAAAAACAAATCTACATTTTGCCACCTTGTATTCTTTGATTTTAACTTTAACCTAAAGTAAGTCTCAGTTAAAGATGAATTATCTACTTCCTTAATATCTGTATAACCTTCATATTGAGCTATAAAAGAGTTCTCAATAATATCTTTTGAACTCGGTATCTCTATATCTTTCAATGCTTCAATTCTAGATTGAATAATGTTTTCTGGTGTTAATTGATTCTTTAAATCCATTAAAATGTAAGCAAAGATACTTAATCCATGATTTAAACCCATATCTACTAAGGCTCCTACCTTATCAAAGAATAAACCTCTTTTATCTACATCTAACTCCTCATTTAAAATTACCTCAATAATTTTAACAAAATTATTGTTTAATATATTTTCTATTAAAAAATTATTTTTTCTTAAAAACAGTATTGAATTAATTTGCATCTTAGCTAAATAGTGATCAATCCTATATATCTGATCTAATTTAAAATGATTATCAATAATGTCTTCAACATGTAGGGCACTTTCTAAATCTAAACCTATTGGTTTTTCAAGTAATAACTTATCGTTTGGGGATATTAATTGAGAATCATACAAATTTTTTAATACAGGAGCATATAGTTCTTGGGGAATTGCTAAATAGTAAAGATTTTGAAAATCATCACACACTATCTCACTCTTAAATCTTTTAAAGTCATCTAAGTTATGGAATTCTCCTTTAAAGTAATAGATTTTCTCTAAAAACTCTTTATCTAAATTATCCGACACATTATCTTTTAAAAAGTTTCTAAATGATTCATTAGTTAAATCTCTTCTACCAAATCCATATATTTCAAAAACAGTATTTGGGTATTCAGTGTTTAATAGATTAAGGGATGAAGTAATCTTTCTTTGCATTAAGTCTCCTGTAGCTCCAAAGATGATTATTCTAGTTTTCATTTAGTTAAATATATATATCCCAAACTTAATATACCAGAGATAATTAAGATTAGGAAAGTATATAAATTACTAAATAACAGAGTTACTAAACTAACAAAAAATATTAATGATAGGGTTAAATATTTAAATGTATTTAAATTTATTAATGAGATTTCTAAGTTTTCTTTATTCTCTTTTAAAAATTTAGATATAAATCTAAATAAAAGAATAAATAACAATAAAGCTTCTACAATATAGATTGATACTGAAGTTACATCATTAAAGAAACCTATGCTAAATGTATTTAATTTAACAATACTTAGTAATATAAAGTTCAAATTAATTAATCCTAAATCTATTAATAAACCCTTTATAAGGTTGTAGAAAACACTATCTAATTCAAAATCTTTTTTAGGTGTTGTATAAGTATTTATAAATAGAACACTTAAGTTTAATAAAAGTAATATTATTAAAAATAATGTATAGATATTAAATAATTCATAATCTTTAATATTACTTAAAGTTAAGTTACTACCTACAAAGTTATAGTTTAATATAAATAGTATTACTAAAGATATTAATGAAACAAGTATTAATATTCTGTTTAAATTTAAGTTTAATCTTAAAAGTGGTTTTAAATTAAGTTTTAAATTTAAACTATTTCTTCTTTTATTTTTTAAAAGCAATCTCTCTTTTATTAAATAATTATCACTAGAACCTTTACTCAATATATTATTTTCAATACTATTAGACCTAGTATTAAGATTAGATGTCTTATGTTTTAAATTCTTATTATTTTTTATCTTGCTATTTTTATTCCCCTTTTTCATTATCAAGTTTTAAAAATTTAAA
>JBGSZB010000038.1:0-13493 GCA_041750555.1 Candidatus Dojkabacteria bacterium
TTTAAGTATGTAGTATATATTTCAAGCGCTGATATTGATTTGACTACATTAGATTTTAGTTCAATTGATACAAATAATGCATCTCAATTTAATGATTTTGGTAATGAAATAATTAACGCATTTAATAACAATAATGTATTAAGAGTTGATGAAGGTCAAAGTAGTCCTGGTAGTGAGGGAAGTAGTAATTAACAAAAGTTAAAAAAGAAATTTAACAATTTTAATTATTCTCTAGGAACAATATATCCAAAGCCTACATGGGTTTTAATATATCTTTGTTTCTTATCTTTTAATTTTTTTCTAAGCCTTGCAATATATATATCTACACACCTTGAGATAATTATTTTTTCACTTTTCCATACCCTATCTAAAATCTTATCTCTAGTAATTAAGTGTCCCTTATTCTCCACTAAATACTTTAAAAGATAATACTCTTTAGCAGTTAATTTTAAATCTTTACCATCTTTAAAAACTCTATGTTGTATTAAATCAATAACTAAATCTTTAAATACAATCTTATCCTTTTCAGGGTTGTTAAATAATCTAGAGTTAATTCTCTCTAACAATAGTGAATATTCAAAGGGTTTTGTAATGTAATCAGTAGCTCCAATGTTATATGCATTAATAACATCATTTGTATCATCATTACTAGTTAATATAATTACTGGAACATTTACTATTTTTAAAATCTCTTCTAATGCGGTATTCCCTGTAACGTTTTTAAAACCATACTCCATTATTATTAAATCTGGTACATCACTTTTTAAAATGTCAATAACTTCTAACGCTCTTTCAAATGACTTTACTTCAAAGCCAGCTTCTTCTTCAACTAACCTCTCGGATAAGAACTTTGAAAGTACAACATCATGGTCCACTAAAAATATTTTTTTCTTCATTTGTTAAATTATTTTGTCAAATTAAAGTGGATTATATATTTTAACAATTATATTAGTATTTGTAATAACTAATACTCATATGCGTTTACAGATATGATAATTTTTACATACTTTTTACACAATTTAAACATCTTCTAAGTATTTATTTAACAACAAAGCGTTATATTACTTATAGGTCTTAATTTTTAAAGATTAATATGAATAATAGATATAACTTTGATTTAGCTGAATTAATCATAAGAATTGTTGAGGTTATTTTTACCATAGTTATATTTGCGCTATTTATTAGATTTGTATTTAGACTATTAGGAGCCAATACAGAATCTAGTATTGTTCAGTTTGTATATAATTCAACTAATCCATTACTTAGTCCTTTCCGAACTATTTTTACACCTCAAGTTATAGAACCTGGATATATTGTTGAATTCTCTACGTTAATTGCAATTGTATTCTATCTTGTTACGACTTGGATAATAGTTGCAATAGTTAGATCTTTTGAGAGATATACAGTTAGGGATAGTGAAAGAGTAACAATTGTTAGAAAAAAAGAAAATGATATTTAAAGATAGATTAGATGCAGGAATGCATTTATCAAAATTATTAAAAAGTAAATTAGGGGATGATCCAATAGTATTAGCTCTCCCAAGAGTTGGGATACCTTTAGGTAGTGTAATTGCTAAAGAGCTATCTATTGAGTTAGATGCTGTAATAGTTAGAAAGCTTATGAGTCCAAATAATAACAAAGTTTCAATTGGAGCTATAACGTGGGATCAAATGTTTTTAAATCAAGATTTAATTGCACAATTAAATATTACTAGAGATGAGTTTCAAAAAATATATGATAGAGAGTTTCTAGAATTAGAAAACAGAAATGAGTTGTATAGAAATTCAATTGAACCTCCACATATTTTTAATAGGTTATGTATATTAGTTGATGATGGAATAGCTACCGGAGCTAGTATGAAAGCTGCAATATTGTTTGTTAGGCAAAACAATCCATTAAGTATAATAATAGCTTCTCCAGTTATTCCAAGAGCTGAAATTTCTTCATTACAAAACCTAGTTGAAGATATAGTTGTAGTAAATCAATCTGATACAGATATACCGGTTAGAGACTTTTACGAAAACTTTGACGAGGTTATCGAAGAAGATGTAGTTAAAATGCTTGGAAGGAACAAAAACCATCAATTTAATATTCCTGATAATGCCTTTTTAAATGACTCTAATCCATTATATATTTGAACTCTAGGTAATACGTATCTTTGAGAATAATATAGATCTATTTGTCCACCACAACTTAATCCAATACTATATCCAGCATTTGATACTGCATTAGCGTCTTTACCTGATGCAATACAGTATGGATAAACTAATAAACTAACATTACTACCTGTAATTGATTCAATAACATATTTACTATTAATTGCTTCACTATATACCTCATCTGAAGTTAAATCTTTAAATTTTCTATGTGTTGCAGAATGACTCTGAATTGATATTCCGTTATTAGACATCTCTAAAAGGTTGTTATCTGGTATTGCTCTACTGTTAGAGACTATTCCAAATATACCAGTAAAACCATACTTTTTTAATATTGGATATGCAACACTATAGTTATTATAGTTACCATCATCAAAAGTTAGCATTACACTTTTTTGAGCTGGGTTACTACCATTTTCAAGTAATTGTAGTAATTCAACATCATTAATAGTTTTATAGTTTTTCTTTAACAAATAAGCTATCTGATTTTCAAATACATCAGGAGATACATAGTATTGTGATGAATATCCAGATGGTGGATTAGCTATTTGATGATACATAAGTATTGGAACTCTAACTCCGCCCCATTGAGGTATTGGACTGTAATCATAACCTTCATTAAAGTTTTTATCTGATACTTTAATATCAGTTAAATATGTTAAATCTAAATCAACTGAAGTTAATGTTTTAATATTACTCATTATTTTTAAAACAATATCATCCAAACTTTTAAAATCAATGGTTAATAGTGGAGAGAGTGTAATTGTATTATCATCTTTAACTTGAATGTAATAAAAATGGTTTTTAAAAGAGGTATTTGAAACTATATTTTTATATTGGTTATAGTAGTTAATATAGTACTCACTATTATTTAAATTACTTATATCACTTTTTAAATCATCAATAGATTTTTTAACTGCTTCAAGTTCTACATCGGATTTTAAGTCTAAAAAGTCTAAATATTGATCTAGATAATTAATAAATATGCTGTATCTATTTAAATATTCTAAATCTAGATTAATGCTTAAGTTTAAATCGCTAGAAGATAACTCAGATAAGCTTAAGTCTTCATTGTAAATGTTTAATTCTAAAGTTGTGTATTTAGCTAAAAGGTTTAATAAACTATTTTTATTATTAACATCTAATTCATCTTTTATTTTATTATTTAAACTCTCAGTTAAGTTTATGTAGTTATACTCTTTATACTTTTTAACAAAAGATAGTGGGGAATTAAGATTTGTATAAGAAATGTCCTCTACTCTTATTTTATCTAAATAGTCTATTAATTTATTGTCATTAATATTTTCTTTAATATATTGATCTAATATTTCAAAGTTAATATATTCATTATTGTTAACTACACTAGATAGAGATATATAGTTATTTACACTATTCTCTAATTTACTTCCTCTAATTGAATCTATTAAAAATATTAAACTAATTAAGTTATATTTATTATCAAGATAAGTTGCGGTATTAAATAAATTAGAACATTCATTATTTTTTAATATATCTAGTGTTTTATTTAATTTTTCTTTATATATATCATTTGTAAATATATTAAGTTTCTCTCCAAATTCATTAATTAATTGATTAGATATATTTATACAAAGTGAATCTAAATATGTATTTATATTTTTAATTAATATTTCACTTTTTAAATTAAATATACTTATTAATATATTATTATTTAAAAGTATTGGTAAATTAGATTCTTCTATTGTTTTAAAGTAATTATTACTATCTAAGTTACTTTCAATAACTAATGATCCATATCTTAAAAGAGAGCTTTTTTGTTTTTGAGTTAAATTAATTCCTAAGTTTTCAATATTATTAATGTTAGTAGGTAATATATTTAATTCATTAAGTGTTTGTGTATTATTTAACTCTATATCACTTTGTGTTAAATTTAATTCTTTAGAGATGTTAATAAAAGGATTTTGAAATTGATATCTATAGTAGTTTATTGGGTTAGCGAAGTTTAAATAGAGTATTAATCCAATAACTATTGCAATTACAATAATTAGATATATTAATGCTCTATATTTTTGTGTTTTAGTCTTAAACATTAGTTAAGCTAAATATTTTTAAATATTTTAATCTTATCTACTACTGATAATAGAACATATTCAAGTAGAGTAAAAGATATTAGATTAAAATATATTTATAATGTTTGTATATTATTTTTATAGTTTATAATATATATCTTATTTATAAATTAAATTATATGAACCTTAATAATATCCCAGATCCTAAAGATGTTATTTATACATCAGATGGTGTTAAGTTAGAAGTTAATGTTAAAACTTATAGTACAACAACTATTAGTATTAAAATAAAAGCTCGTTATAAAGATTATGACTATATATTTTCTATGAATAAAGATAATCTTTTAAGAAAATTAGGATTACATACGAATACTAGTTTTGAAGATTTATTAGTGTTGTTAGAGACTAAAAGCTTTGCAGAGATTAATGAGATATTTAGTATTGAAGCTTAATGGCTTCTTAATTTGTAATCTTTAACTAGTATTTGAGATAGAGCCCAATATCCATAAATTAATATTCCCCAGAATATTACAACTACTAAAGGTATATTTAATATACTTTCACTAGGTAAGTTTATATATCTCCATAGAGGCATATATGTATTAAATAGTTCCCAAAGAAAACCTCCAATAAAACCACTTAATATTAAAGATATTGGAGATAATATTTCTCCATTAAGAAAACGTATTACAGGGCCATTTATATTAGTTACTATATTTACAAATAGATCTACAACTATTAAAAATACAATTGAAGAAACTATAAAGAAGATCCAATTAGGTTGTATATATTCAAATATTTTTAAAAGTAATATTGATAATCCTATTAAACTAAATAGTATAGATAGTAATATTTTAATAGCTTTAGATACTTCAATTTTAAAATTTAATTTAAATTTTGATAGTTTAAATATTAAATAATCAAATACTTCTAGGAATAATGGTGTTGCTATTATATATGTTGAAAAAGATATAACTATATATTCAAATACATTATCTATTGAATATATCCAGAATTTTAATAGTACTACTCCAACTAAATCATAAAGTGATGCACATAGTATTCCAACAATAAATGTTATCTTTATATATCTTTTGTAATCTAATTTTTTATCTATTAATCTCCATAGAAAGAATATTCCAAAGATAAATAGGATATGAAATAAGGAATATATGTATATCATTTAATTAGTTTTAATATATTAAGATACTAAACTATTTAATTAATTTCAATCTATTCATATTCACTTTAGGGGATATCTTAGGCATTTAAGATTAGGGAGTATGATAATAACCCTAACATATAGGATTGTATATTTCAGCTTCTAGAAACCCTATTAGTCGTTATTAGGTATTCTACCCAAATCACTTAAAAGTAATAATGCAAATCTATCCTCTCCAGTTAAGCTGTTTGTAAAGATCAGAGCTAGGGATTTATCAGTAGTGAATTCCCTTGCATCTACTCTTCTTCCTAAAACCATCTCTACACCTGTTATTAGAGTATCATTAGATGATAGTAATTGAGTTGCAATTGGTTGAATCTCGTCTAATGAAGGATTATCCCCTAATCCATATTCTTGATATAAGCCTGCAACATATTCATCAGGAGTTATTGGTGTTTCAAAAGACATAAAGTATACTTAAAAAATATTATTAGTTAGGATTTTAGCATAAGAGTTTTTAATAATGAAAGAGTGGTTTTACATTCCACAGATATATTAAAACTAACTATAAGTCATCTAATGTTATCGCAACTATATCATCATCTGGTTTTAGTTTTTGACTTTAGGTGGAGATGTAAAACCTTCTCTTCTCTAACTTAAATATATTTTGTACGTAATAGGGATGTTTTTACTCAAAGTCTAACAGTAAGCGATCTACTTTTATTAGCAGAATTACCCTACGAAATTACAATTAATCGAACAGAGGATACACCATACCTTTCTTTAGTTATAGGTGAAGAATATGAAGAAGTTACTGAGAGTAGTAATAGAAAACTTATAGCTACCTTACATACTCATCCAAAACATGGAACTAAGTTTATTTCCTATCAGGACTTATCAGCTGCTGAATTTACTCAACATTTATCTCCAGGGGTCAGATCCTTTTTACTAACTGATGAAGGATTTATTGAATATAAAGTTCCAGATAATAGTGACGAAATCAGAGATATATATTTAAGATGGGATGAACAGCATAATCTATCAAGTTTAGGACCTGATGAATATGAAAAAAAATTAATCGAGTTAATTCGTGGTGCAGGTTATATAGTTCAAGAAGTAAGTAGAAACGATCCGAAGTTTTCAAATCTTATAAATATATTTATAGGTTAGAAGATTTAAAACAATTTATTACTGATTGTTAAATTTTTTGACCCTACGGAGAATCGAACTCCGATTGCCAGATTGAGAATCTGATGTCCTAACCGTTAGACGATAGGGCCTTAAAAACTATTGGTAATTATATCAAAAGGTATAATAATTAACACTTTAAAAGATAAATTAATTATTCTATACTGATATATAATAATTAATTAAATATAATGGAACCACAACCACAAGAGGCACCTAAGAAGTCACTACCTAAAAATTACATATTAATTGCAATAGCATTAATAACGTTAGTAGTATGTTTAGGTGTATTAGTAATATATCTACTATTTACAAACACTAATGTATTAAATACAAATAGTAATAACAATAATAGTGATAATGATCAGTTAGAAGATAACGATACAGTACTATCTTTTGCAGAAGAAGATACAACATATGAATGGAGTGGAAATGCCCTAAGCGCAACACTACCAACTGATTGGACTGTAGTAGAATATACAACAGTAGAGGGAATGGAGATGTATGCAGAACAAGAAAATATGTCTTTTGATGGAATAACAGGAATTGAAGTATACAATGAAAGTGATGCTTTAATATTTTCAGTTAAAGGAGTAAGTGGAATAGGAGGTACAGGAGCTTGTAGTGAATTAAGTGTATTTAGTGATACACCAGATTCATATATTCAAAGTGTTACAGAAGAAAATGCTTATGTAGGAGAAGCTGCCCCAACTATTATTGATTTATCTAATTCAGAATACTCAGATATATCATTCTTAGGTAGAACCTTTAGAAGAGTAGGTAACGAAATGTATGTAGATGTTGGAAGTAACGCACAGACATTCGAAACCGGTTGTGGAATAAGTGCTAACTTTGTAATTATTAATCAAATAGCATTCTCAATAATGGGAGAATTTACTGTTACTGGTAATTCATATACATTTGAAATAGAATCAAATATTGTAGATGAAGAAACACTAACTAAATTAGATGATGTATTAAATAGCTTTGTAGCTAATTAATACCCTATTAAATTTAAGATAGTTAAACAAAAAGGCTTCCCTAGGGAAGCCTTTTTAATATCTACAATGATTAATCTTAAACTTTTTAATTAAGATTACTCTTCACTTTCATCTACTACATCTTCTTCAACTTCTACCTTTTCCTCTTTAACACCTCTACCATCGCCCTTAATATCAATACTCCAACCAGTTAAGTGTGAAGCTAATCTAGTATTTTGTCCTTCTCTACCAATAGCTAGGGATAATTTTTCATCTGGAACTGTAATTACAGCAATTTTTTTATCTTTACTTACAATCTTTACATCAATAGCTTCTGCAGGAGAAATAGAGTTAATTAAAAATTTCTCAATATCCTCACTGTAAAGAATAATATCAATCTTTTCTTCTCTTTCACCTATCTTTAATTCATTAGAAATTGCATTAATTCTAACTCCCTTTTGACCAACACATGCTCCAATTGGATCAACTCCAGATGTATTAGATTTAACAGCTACTTTAGACCTTGAACCCGCTTCCCTTGCAATACTTACAATTTCAACTGTTTCACTTTCAATCTCTGGAACTTCCATAACAAACAATTGTTTAAGAAACTCAGGATCTGATCTTGAAATTAACATAAATCTACCTCTTACATCTTCTTCGATAGACTTTAATAACACTTTAATAGTGCTTCCTATTCTGTAATACTCATAAGGTATTCTATCATCTTTAGGCATAACAGCTCTCGCTTTATTTACCTCACAAATAACTTCTCCCTCTTGTAAAACTCTTTGAACTACAACATTAATAATAGTTCCCATTTTATCTTGAAATTGTCTTAATACAGCTTCTTTTTCTGCATCTCTTAATTTAGATACAATAACTTGTCTAGCAGATTGTGCAGCGATTCTTCCAAAGTCTCCATCTGTTGTAACATCTAATAACACTGTATCACCTAGTTTAGCTTTAGCATTAGATTTCTTAGCTTCGCTTAAACTAATTTCAAGTTCACTATCTATTACTTTTTCAACAACTTTCTTTTTTAAATATACAGCAATGTAACCTCTATCAGCTTCAATGACAACTTCTAATTGTTCTTTATCTTCGTAACCTTTCTCTTCACTATAACTTTGTTTAATACCTTCTTTAATGGCATCAATAATCTCTTCAGGTTCAATCTTTCTTTCTGCTGCAATTTGTCTAATTGCTGATAATATATCTATTTGTGACATAAGTTTTTAATTTAAATATTAAAAAAAGCTGAAAAAGCCTTTATTAGCTTTACAGCTTTCAAGTATTTTAACATATAATTTAGTACTTTTGGTAACATAGAGTAGCAAAATATTAGATAAACAATCACTTATTTATTATGCTAAAATTTTCAAGATGAATAATATTAACCCTTTACAAAATCCAAGCGTTGATGATTTTAATACAGATACTCCAAAAGAGGTAATTGAGGAAGTAATAGACTCTAAGGATCAATTACAATTTAATATACAGAATAATAGTGAAAAGCTAGCAGGTATAGTTTCAGAAGTTAAGATGGGATTAAAAAAACAAAGTGAGGTAGCTGAAATTTTAATGATTTGGAAATCTCCTGGGATAATATTTGCAATAGTTACTTTAGTTGGAATAGTGTTATTTCTAATACTTTGGGGATTATTAAACTTTAGTAATATTCCACCTACAATTCCATTAGTTTATGATCCAATAGAAAGACATTTTATAGCGGTTGATAAAATCTTTATATTTATATCTGCATTATTCTTAGCAGTATTTGAAGGTTTAATATTAAGATATATTTTTAAAATATCAAATGAAGATAGAAGATTATCAGTTGTAATGGGTTGGATACTATATTTTTTAAATATTTTAATATTAGCGGGTATTGGTCAACTTTATACTATAATTACATAGAATGGATATATTTCAAAATCAATATTTAATAAATAATATTACTAATATCTTAAATGCAGGTGTTTTAGCCTTCATAATTAGCTTTTTAGTAACCCCATGGGTTGCAAGACTTGCAAGAAGATTTGGAGCCCTTGATTTACCAAAAGAAAAGCGAATTGAATTAGGAAGAGGAAGAGAGAGAGGAATTGATACAAGGCATAATAGTGAAGCTATGCCCAGATGGGGTGGTATTGCTATGTTTACTGCAATATTTATAAGTCTATTAGTTACTAACTCTCTATCATTTCTACCGAAAGGTATTATTTTAGGAATTGTAATTGTATTTATACTAGGTGTAATTGATGATAAATTTGAGTTAGATAGTAAATATCAATTGCTGTTTCAATTAGTAGCTGCAGGTGTAGTTGTTTTTACAGGAACTTCAATTACTTCATTTACAATTTTAGGTAATGAAATATCTTTTAATTTATTCTCAGCTACAATAGATTTCTTTGGATATATATATAACTTTATATTCCCAGCTGATTTTTTAACTATTCTTTGGATATTAGGTTTAATGAATGTAATTAATTGGGTAGGCGGTGTAGATGGATTAAATCCATCAATTAGTGGAATTGCAGGTTTAACTATGCTTTTATTTGCAGTATCCTCTGGTAATATCCCTTTAGCTATTATTATCTCAATTTATGTTGGTAGTATATTAGGAATATTACCTTTTAACTATAATCCTGCAAAGATATACCCTGGGGGTGCTGATTATCTATGTGGCTTTTTACTTGCTATCTTTGCAATTATTGGAAGTACCCGTTGGAGTGCTACATTAATATTATTAGGTCTCCAAATTATCGATGGTATTTTAGTTGTAATTACAAGATTTAAAACTAACCCTGAACTTCTTAAAAATCCATTAAGTGTTTTAAGAATTAGTGATAACAATCACCTACATCATAGGTTAATTCAAAGTGGTTACTCTAGAAAAACTGTTATGTTAATTGAAGTAAGTCTTATGCTTTTTTTATGTATGGTAGCAATACTATTATCTGATATTAGACAAGATGTAACATTAATAGTTACTGGTTTAAGTCTAATATTTATAATATTCACCCTTGTACAATTTTTAAGAAATAGACATCAAAGAGAAATAGAAATTAAAAAGGTAGCAGAGGAAAATTCTCCCATAAAAGAAGATCCTAATGTTAAGGTTGAAACTATTTACAAAGAGAATGATGAGGATGAGAAGTTTGTATATTAGTACCTTAACAAACTCTTAATTGTGAAATATAATAGAGGTATATTATTTAGTTAAAAAATTTTTATGGATATAGTTACAATCATTTTAATCGTTGGTGTAGTTGTAGTTTTAGGTGTAATCCTTTATGTAATAGGTGTATATAACTCATTAAAAACTCAAAATGTTTTAGTGGATGAAGGTTGGAGTGGGATTGATGTTCAATTAAAGAAAAGATTTGATTTAATACCTAATCTTGTAGAAACAGTTAAAGGTTATGCTAAGCATGAAGATTCAATATTTACTAAAGTTGCTGAATTAAGATCTGGAATGATGAACACAAATAATCCTGAAGAACTAGGTAAAATGGAGGGTGAGTTAAGATCTACATTAAAAACTCTTTTTGCTGTAGCTGAAAACTATCCTGAATTAAAAGCTAATGAGAACTTTATGAGTTTACAAAATTCTCTTCAAAGCGTTGAGGGTGATTTAGAAAGTGCAAGAAGATACTATAACGGAGCTGTAAGAGATTTAAATGCTAAAATTGTTACATTCCCTAATAGCGTTATTGCTGGTATGTTTAATATTTTACAAAGAAAGTTCTTTGAAGTTGTAAATGCAGAAGAGAGGGAGAATGTTAAAGTAGCTTTTTAAGTTAAGATTATTAAAGGGGTAGGTATTATTTATACCTACTCTTTTTTTTGCACTCTATACTACAACCACTATTAAATTCATTATCACAATCACTACAACATATAAATTGCTTGTTAGTATAAGATCTTAATCTATTTAGTAGGTACAGCTAAATAGTCTTTAATAAAATGAAAGATATGTAACCATAAAGGTCTTACGTTATAGAAGGAGAATCTGTTATCAGGAACTTTTGGTTCTTCAAGTTTCACATACATAATAAAGGTTCTATCACTTGATGCATCAAATCCTACAAAACTGTTGTTTACTTCCTCAGTGTAACCTTGGGAAGTTGCAATAAGAGCTGTACCGGATTTAACTGCTAAATCATAATTTCTTAAATGCCAGAATTCATACTCAGGTGTACTACTTTCAAAGTTATACCTCATCATATCTACTACCTTATCTGCAGATTCTTTAGATATAACTCTTTGAACAACTGTAGGACTATACTCTTTAACATTTCCATTACCATCTTCAACTTTTGACACAATAGTTGGTAACATTCTTAAACCTCCATTAGCAACACTACCTACAGCATTTGTAGCTTGAACTACATTCATTAAATATCCATGACCATAAGAAAAGGCAGATATATCACCGACATTCCATTCATCATATGGGGTTAATATTCCAAATGATTCACCACTTAAATCTATACCACTTTTATTCCCTACACCAAATTTAACTAAATAGTCATAAAAATCTTTCCTACTCAATTCAGAAGCTAAATGATAAAAACATAAATTATCAGATTTAGAAAAACAATCTTTTAAAGGCATAGCAGGTTGTGGTTTTTGATCCCAAGTACAAACGGGTAATAAATCATTATGAATTTTTTCACAACCTTGATGACCATTAGGTAATACAACAGTTTCAGAATTTGCAGTATTTGTATCAATTGCTGCTGATAGTGTAAAAGTTTTACCAACAGAACCAATTTCATAAGGAGATGTTATAGCTAGATTACCATATGCACTAATATTAGTTTCCTCTCTTAAATTAGGATCGTAATCTGGATAATTAGCTAAAGCTAACACCTCTCCGGTTTTTGGATCCATAATAACTACAGTACCTGATTTAGCTTTATACCTCTCTACTCCATCTTTAATCTTTTGTTGAACAATATTTTGTAGTGTTTTATCAATACTTGTATATATAGAACTTCCATTTTGAGGTTCTAGTGTTGGTAAAAGGGAAGATGTAATGGTTTGTCCTCTAGCATCTCTCTCTTGAAAGATAATACCTTCTATAGGGCTTAGAGCATCATTATACCTACTCTCTAAACCTGCATCCCCAATAAGTTGATCTTTATACAAACTAGTTAACCCTAAAACATGTGAAGCTAACCTTCCATCTGGATAAACTCTAATTGGTATAAACTCATAGTTGAAGCCAGATATACTTCTTTCTGGATCAATATCTGTAGTTAATGCTTTAATACCTTCCCACTTATCCTTAGTTAATTTCTCAGCTAGAAGCACTCTATATACTCCATCCTTTTCTTGATCAATAAACTTTTGATTTAATTCAGCTCTATCAATTTCTAAAACTTCAGCAACTTTAGTAATTAATTCATCTCTAGTTTGTAAATTATTTTTTTCAAAAAATTGAAGATCTGGAATCCATACACTTACATTAACTCTAGGTTCAGTATATGCGAGGGTACTTCCATCTGATGCATATATAGAACCCCTTAATGAGTCTAACTCAGAATTTTGCATTCTATTCTTAGCGAGTAGTGCAAATTTAGAATTCTGAACAACCTGCCACCTTATTAAAAACACTAATATTAATACTGCAAAAATGATAATAAAAAAGTGAATAATTCTAGATTGAGAAACTATAGTTAATTCATTAGATTTCTTTTTCATCTTAATTAACTTTTAAAGCCACATCGTTATCATCTAGCGATTCTAGATAATTAACATTCTTAATTTCAAGTGAATAATCTTTAATAACATTGTTACTAGATGCAAAAGATTTAGATTTAGCAATCTCAGCTTCTATGAAACTATTTTCTTGTCTCAATTCTGATCTTTCTAATCTAGTATTATCAATCTCTTGAGTTTTTGTACCAACAACAGAAGTTGATGTAATTTGTATTAAAAAGAATAATAT
>JBGSZB010000039.1:0-17163 GCA_041750555.1 Candidatus Dojkabacteria bacterium
TAAAAGATTATTATCTTAATAAATTTAATTTAGATTACTGTGAAATAATGCAGAATTTAATGATAATGATTGGTATTCCTTCAATGGGCTATGGTCAATGTTTACTTACACCACAAAGAGTAGCAGAAATATTTTATAGTAATTTCCTAGATGAAGAGTCAAAATTTTATAATTATAGAGAGGGACACGCTGCCTACTCATCTATATATTATTGGTTTAAGAAGTTAAATGGTTTTGACATGCAGAAGGAGAAGAAGATTTAATTGCAAAGCAAACAGAGAACTAACTACTCCTCCTTTAAAGGATGAAACTCCCTATGTGCTTTCTCAGCAAATTTATCTGATGCATGTACATATTTAGAGGTTGTTTGTAGAGATGAATGTCCTAATAGTCTTTGAATGGCAGCTGGATTAGCTCCTTCTTCCGCAATATATGTAGCAAATCCATGTCTTAAACTATGTGCTGATGTTGGAACAATTATTCCTAACCTTCTTCTATACTCAGCAATTTTACTTTGAATGTAGTTTTGAGAGAGTCTCACAATATATGGATTTTCAGTAGCTCTTCTTGTTCCTTTGGTTGGAATAAACATAGCAGGGTAATCATCCACTCTATCATCAATGTAGTCTTGTAAGTGATTAATAGCTCTTTCGGTTAAATATACAAATCTTTGTTTTTTACCTTTACCAACTATATATATCTTACTATCTGCAATCTTGTTATTAATCATTTTAATCTGATCTCTATTTAAATTAACAACTTCAGATATTCTCATACCTGTAGAAAATATTAATTCTAAAATAGCTCTATTTCTTTTTTGAACAATTAATTCTTTTTCTAAATCCATTGGGCATTCAATTAATTGTATTAATTCATCTAATTCAGCTACTTGTTTTTCTTTCTTTTCAGCTTTAATCATTTTAATAGCACTTGGAGGTATTGGTATAATTTCATCAATATCTACTAAAAATGAAAGAAATGATCGTATACTTGATAACATTCTATTAACGCTATTATCAGATAATTGCCCTTTATACATAGCTTTTTTTAATTCTGAAATTTCTCCTTGAGCTTTATCTACATCACTATCCTCAATAACTTCAGAATTATCTAACTTATACTTTAAATATTTATGTAGTATTGGAATATAGTTTTGTTCTCTTAAAAATCCTTTATATTCACTAATTGTTAATTTATTAATCTTTTCAAATGGAGTTTCAATATAGAATAGAAAGCAACTAAATATCTCTAAATCTCTTTCATAATTATCTAAGGTTTCTTTAGAATAATTATTGTTTTTTAAATTAGATAAATATTCCCCAAGTTTAGGTAATGAGTACTTATTAGGTTTTGACATATATTAATATATCACAATCCAATAACTATATTTAATTTGTTCTTATATATATTTGAAAGCTATATCTTATCTCTTTATCATTTACTCTTACAATTCGTTTTTTCTCAGATTCTAATTTAAAGTACTTAGGTAGTTCTGGAAAATATATTTCACCAATAACCTCCTCATCAATGTATGTTAGATAGATTCTATAAACTAAATTCTTTTCTAAAAATGTTTTATATACACTACCACCTCCACATATAAATATCTCATCATTTCCATTACTCTGTTTTGCTGTATCTAGTGCTTCTTCTATTGAATTAACAGTTATTACATTCTCAATATTATCATTATCAGGACTTAACATAATATTAGTTCTGTTTTTTAAAATTCTTTGTTTTCCTTCTTTATCTAGTCCTAACGATATTAATGTATTCTTACCCATAATACAGGGGTGATTAGTTGTAGTTTTTTCAAAATACTCTAAATCTTCACTAATTCTCCATGGTAGATCATTCTTACTTCCAATAACTCTATTCTTAGCCATTGCAACAATAATATTTATCATGTGTATTATTTAAAAAATATATTAAACAGCCATTGATGCTTTAATAGGGGGATGAAACTCATAATCAATTAATTTAATATCCTCCATTTTAAACTCATCAATATCTTTAATATCTGGATTTAACCAAAGTTTAGGTGCTTTAAACTCTTTTCTTTTTAATTGTTCCCTAACTTGTTTAACGTGATTAGAGTAGATATGAGTATCTCCTAATACATGAATAAATTCATATGGTTTTAAATTAGTTACTTGAGCTACCATATGTAGTAATAGCGAGTAGGATGCAATATTAAATGGAACACCTAAAAACATATCGGCACTTCTTTGGTACATCTGAAGTGATAATTTATCTCCATTAACATAGAATTGAAAAAACATATGACATGGAGGTAATACCATTTGATCTAATTCTCCTGGATTCCATGCAGTGACAATTAATCTTCTATCTCCTGGATCACTTTTAATTTTATCAATTACATTTTTAATTTGATCAATAGCTTTACCATTACTTTGCCATGATCTCCATTGAACACCATATACTCTACCTAAATCTCCAGGAAATCTAGCTTTAGGTTTCCAGTAATCTGCTTCAGAATTAGCATCCCAAATGTGACACCCCATTTTCTGTAATTCGTTATTATCTGAACTTCCTTTTAAAAACCATAATAACTCGGCTTTTAAAACATTAAATGCTAGTTTCTTAGTAGTAATTGCTGGAAAACCATCTTCCATATTAAACCTCATCTGTTGTCCAAATACAGAAAGTGTACCAACTCCAGTTCTATCTTTCTTTTCTACTCCATTCTTGAGTACGTATTTCAGTAAATCGTGATATTGCTTCATAATGTTATTTTAATAAATCAATTAACTTATTAACTAAATCAGTTGAATCGGTATATTCTATAAATTCATTACTAACAACTTTTAAAGAAGAAGATGGTTTAGTATCTTTTTTATAAACACATATAACTCTTTTATTAAAAGTATTTGCCCATCCTAACTCAATACCCATGCCAGTTGAAGGGTAAGATACTTCTGCAATAATTAAGTCAGAATTTTTAATTACCTCCATAGAGTTATTTACTTCACTACTCATTTCGTGAGGTAATTTAATGATATGCGATATATTTAACACTGAGTTTCTAATCGGTAAATATAATTCTGAATTGAAGTCAAATGAAGTTGAATGAACTACATAAATATTCATAAAAAAAGAATAACTTACTTATATTAAACTAAAGTTAAGAAATTAAGAAACTGAATCTATAAATTACCAACATTTATATTTAATAAATTTACTAACTTTGGATATTTAGAAAGAATATGATTAATTGAATTCTCAACCTCTAAACTTTGGACAGTATCATTATTAATACTTAGGTTAAGTATTTCACAATCATTAACTTCTAAAGGTTTTGTATAGTTATGTTTATATATATTAAAAACTGCATTAGCTACAATCTGAGGGGGTTTCTCTTCCTGATTAACAATGTAGATATTTGAATTAGGAATATTAGATAGTTCTTTGTAAATATAGTCAGCTATAGTCTGTACATTAATATTTTCATAAGAATCACTACCTTCTCTAGTGTTATCTCTTTGGATTCTATCAATTGTTATTCTAGGATTAATTTGTGGAATTACAATCTTTGCATTTTTTAATTTAAAAAAGTTATAAAAATACTTATCTAGGGAGTTCATTAACTTTAAATATTTATTTACGGGTAATTTATCTAGAATTTTAGTATCTAAATCTTTGTTATTTATACTCTTTGCTAAATAGTAAGAGATTGTTAATACATTTGAAGTTGGAAATCTATCAAAGATGATTGTTAAATCATTATCAATATTTTTAAAACTATTAACACTTAAAAATATAGAATCTATACTTTCTAATCTATTTATTGAATATACAGCCATCCTCTCTTCTAAATTAAGATTCATATCATTTACTTTAAGAAGATATTTAAGGATCTTCCCCCATTTAGTAGTGTATTGAGGATAGTCTACCTTTAATACGTTATTACCATACTTTATACATTTATTTGCTAGTAGATCAGTAATTGTTCCTTTACCAGAACCATCTAAACCATCGATAACAATAAAGTTTAATTTCTTATTTTTATATAGTTTATTGTAAGTATTATTTAACATTCAAAAATAATATAGAATAAAACTTTAAAATTATCTACCTTGTAATTTATTAAATTTATTTCTAAGATAATTAGGTTAAAAAAACATTTATGGTTCTTTCTGATATAAAAATTAAAGAGTATTTAAAATCTGGTAAATTAGGGATTGATCCACTACCTGAAAATGGAATACAACCGGCTTCAGTAGATTTAACTTTAGGAGATCATTTTTTAGTAATTGAAGCTAATCATATGGATTACATTGATATTAAAAGTGAAATTAAATATAGAGAGATTATTTCAGAAAGTGTAACAGTCCCTGCACATTCTTTTATACTAGCTACAATTAATGAGTATGTAAAAATACCCTCAGATTTAGTTGCATTTGTTGAAGGTAGAAGTTCTGTTGGTAGAACTGGTTTATTTATACATAACGCAGGTCTAATTGATCCTGGGTTTGAAGGTAAGATAACTCTAGAATTATTTAATGCTAATTCTCTTCCTATTAAATTAATTAGTGGAAGAAGAATATGTCAATTAGTAATTTGCGAATTAGATCAAGCTGCTGAGAATCCATACAAAGGTAAATATCAAGGACAAAGTAACACTGTGGGATCAAGGATATTTTTAGATGTTGAAAACAAAAAGATTAATTCTCATTAAATAAATTATCTCCACTATCTAAATTAAGATATCTTCTATAAATACCTAATAGTTGTGTAGCAGTATCTAGCGGAGTTTTATTAACTTGATCTCCATCATTGTTTTCATTTACTAATAATACTTTTAATTCTTCAAGAAGTAACTCTACCTCATTATATTTCTCTAAATATTGTTGTTGAAGAGTATATAGTAGTTCTAAATCAGAGGGTTGAAGCTCTTGTTTGTTACTCTTTTTTAAAACTTCAATAGAATAAAGTAATGTATTTAATATATTATTTAAATCTTTAATTAAAAGTCTCATTCTGTTATTTAACTCTAAGATTTTTGGGCTTTTACTTTCAAAATCATCATTCATTAAATTAACTAAACTAACCTAAATTTTAACAATACTATATGAATTATCTGTCTATTACGTGTAAATTAGTGGTAGAATTAATGTTAATATTTCTTAATATTTAATCATGATATAAGTAGTTAATAATTAATAAAGAGTGGTAGAATAAAATGTTTTTAATACCATAAATTTAATCTAATTATTAAAATACTTACATGAATAAAATATTAAAAAAGATACTTCAAAATGAAACTAAGAGACAATTAGAAACACTAGACTTAATTCCTTCAGAAAACTTTACATCATCATCAGTTAGAGAAGCAGTTGGTAGTGTATTTATGCATAAATATTCTGAAGGATATCCTAAAGCTCGTTACTATGAAGGTAATGAATTTATAGATGAATTAGAGAGCTTATGCATAACTCAGGCTTTAAAAGTATTTAAGGCACCTAAAGGTTGGGGAGCTAATGTACAACCATTATCTGGTTCTAATGCTAATTTAGCAGTGTATAACGGGATATTAAATCCTGGAGATACAATTTTAAGTATGTATCTACCTGATGGAGGTCATTTAAGTCATGGTTGGAGCTATACACCTAAAACAGAAATTAAGGAGGGTGATAATTCTAAAAATGAGATGGTATATATGGGAGGGTCTAAGAAAGTTAATATTGTTTCAAAGATATATAACGTAGTGCAGTATAAAACTGATCCTAAAACATTACAGTTTGATTACGATTTTATAGAAAAACTAGCTATTAAACATAAACCAAAATTAATTATTACTGGAGGAACTGCATATCCAAGAAATATCAATTACAAAAGAATGAGAGAGATTGCAGATAAAGTTAATTGTTATTATTTATCTGATATTGCTCATGAAGCAGGATTAATTGCTAGTGGTGTATTAGAGTCTCCTGTTGGAATAGCTGATGTAGTTACAATGACTACTCATAAAACATTAAGAGGACCTAAGGGTGCCTTAATTTTAGCTCGAGGTGAATTAATGGATAAGATTAATTCTTCAATTATTCCAGGAATGCAGGGAGGAGCACATAACGGAACAATTGCTGGAATTCTACAAGCTTTGTTTGAAGCAGATACTAAAGAGTTTAAATCATATTCTAGACAAATATTAATTAATGCTAAAGCATTAGCTTCTGAATTAACTAAATATGATTTTAATTTAGTAAGTGGAGGAACAGAAAAACATTTAATTGTAATTGATTTAAGAAACAAAGAAATTAATGGTAAATATTTAGCTAGGAGTCTATCTTATGCAAATATTGTATCTAATATGAATACAATACCATATGAACCAGGCTCACCATTAAATCCTTCAGGATTAAGAGTAGGTACTCCAAGTGTTACAACTCGTGGTATGAAGGAAACAGAAATGAAATTAATTGCTAAATATATTAATGAAGTAACTAATATTTCAGTTAATTTAAAAAAAGATTCTAAAGATTTTACTGAGTTCGAAGGTAGGGTTAGACGTAATAAAGATATTAAAGATATATCATTAAAAGTTAAAGCATTAGCTAAGAAGTTTCCGTTGAAGGTTTAATATTACCAATTAAATGTCTTAATAACTAAGGGAAATACTTCTTTAATCATTTTGTCAGTATTTTCTTTTGTTGTAACGTGGTTAAATGATAACTCTAGAATATGGTTATTGGGGAATTTTTTCTTTAGCTTTATTATTGATGAATTCCTAACAACTAAATCATTATCAAAATTTAGTAAAAATATTTCATTCTTATATATATTTTTTATATCCATTTTAAAGTCTAATGCTGAAAAATATTGTTTTGCTAAGTATGATAAGTTTCTTCTCTCAATTTTAAACGAATTTGGTGCAAATATGCTGATTAAATCTAGATATAAATTAGTAATTCTATCATTTAAAGTTGTAGGATAGCATACTAACCTGATAAATCTATTTAATAAAAAGGGTAAGTATTCTCCAGCTCCAAGCAGAATTATTTTATCAAATCTCTCGCTATTCAAAGGCAAAGATTTGATTATTACTGCTGTTCCGTATGAGATTGCAAAAACAGAAAGGTTCTGTAACTTCAAATTATCAATGAATTCGATAACAAATCTAGAAAGATAATCTATTGAATAATCATTTCTATTAAATTCTGATAGCCCTCTACCAGGTAGATCGGGGGCTATAAATCTATAATCTTTTGGAAATGAAGGTATGTACTCTTTAAAAAAACGTGAATCTAAAATACCACCACCGATTAATAGTATTGTCCTTTTATAATCTTTAGGTGAATAATCAAGATATGAAGTTTTAAGTCCAAATACTTCAGTTTCTTTTCTTACTATCATAAAATCTAGAATATCAATCACTTAAATATCTTTCAATAGTATCTTTTATTTATCTAATATTAAACTCTCACCTGTCATTTCTAATGGCTTATCTATACCCATTAAATTTATCGGGTTTAGCTAATCCCCAGCCGTCAATAATTAGAAGGATAACCTTCTTTTTTATAGTTTTTTCATAATTGCTCTGAAATTCTAATTAATTCATTGTATTTAGCAGTTCGCTCCCCTCTACTTGGAGCTCCAGTTTTAATTTGACCACAACCTGTTCCTACTGCAATATGACTAATTGTTACATCTTCAGTTTCCCCACTTCTATGAGATAGAACATTGTTCCAATTAGCACTTAAACTTAATTTCATAGCATCTAATGTTTCAGTTAGACTACCAATTTGATTAGGTTTAACTAATAGTGCATTACACATCTTTTGTGTAATTGCATTTTTAATTCTTTCAACATTAGTTACTAATAGATCATCTCCAACTATTTGTAATTTAGAACCATAAAGGTTGTTAAACTTAGACCAACTTTCAAAATCATCTTCACTAAATGGATCTTCAATACTTAGGAATGGATATTTAGAAATTATTGATTCAACTCTTTCAATCCATTCTATTGATGTATAGCTTTTATCCTCAGTTTTAAGAGTATATGTCTTATTCTCTTTGTTATAGAACTCAGTAGATGCAAAATCTAGAGCAAAAAATACATCACTACCTAATTTAAAATTAGATTTCTCAATAGCTTGAGTTAAAACTTCAAAAGCTTCATCATTACTTTTAAATCCAGGAGCAAATCCTCCTTCATTACCTACATTTGTGTTAAGTCCAAGTGACGCCAATATCTTTTCTAAATTCATAAATACTTCTGATGCACTCTCTATTTGTTTTAATAAATCTAGATTTGGGAAGATAATCATAAATTCTTGAATATCAGTAGACCAGTTAGCATGTTTACCTCCATTCATAATGTTAAACATGGGTCTTGGTAACTTCATTTCAACCTCTCCAAATAGATTATTAATGTATTTAAATAACGGAATATTTTGTGATTTAGCTACAGCATGGGCAAAGGCAAGAGAAACTCCTAGTATACTATTAGCTCCAAGTCTACCTTTATTGCTAGTTCCATCTAATTCCATTAAAAATTTATCTAATTCACTTTGATTAAATTCTTTATCTTTTACAGCATTAAATATTTCATTATTTACATTGCTAACTGATATATCAACTCCTTTACCTAAATATTCATCAGAGACACCATCTCTTAATTCAATTGCCTCATATGTTCCAGTTGAAGCTCCACTAGGTACAGCGCTTCTACCCATACTTCCATCACTTAATGTTACATCAACCTCTATAGTTGGATTAGCTCTTGAATCTATTATCTCTCTTGCATGAATATTTGATATTGTTGCCATAGTTAGTTAATAATATGTATTAATTATTTTTGTTATCGTATAACTCTTAATTATTCTCTCTATACTTCTCTTGTAAATCCTGTAATTCATTTAAGTAATCAATATTATTGTCTATGAAGTCAGTTGTAGTATTTTGAAAACCTAGAAATCCTCTAAATATCATAAACATAGCTATACCAAATAAAGATACAATACATACAATAACTACTACAGCACTAATTATTAAAGCTTTCTTATGCTTAATTAAAAAATTAGGTTCGCTTGAAGTCACTTTGTTTTCACTTTTTTCCATTTAGGTTGTTATAAAAATTAAAAATATATATTATGTAATATATCTTAATGATGATAATCAAAAAAGTGAAAATTATCAAAAAGAAGTCGCAAAATGTTCTGACTTGTATTACAATCAAACGTTTAAATTTAGTTAATTAGTTGATATGTTTAGTAAAAAGACAAAGATAGTGTGTACAATAGGTCCTTCTAGTTGGGATAAAGAGGTTATGAAAAAGATGATTGATAATGGCATGAATGTAGCTAGAGTTAATGGAGCTTTTGCAGATGAAGCTGAAATTGATAAAGTTACTAATCTTGTTAGATCAATTTCAAATGATGTAGCTTTAATGATAGATGTTAAAGGTCCTGAAATTAGGTTAAATAAGTTTGATGCACCTCTAGATATTAAACCCTTAGATATTGTAACTTTTGGTAATGATGAAACTTCTAAAATGTATCCAGCTAATTACAAAGATTTATACCAAAAGGTAAATGTTGGTCAAAGAATTTTAATTGGTGATGGTGATGTTGAGTTAGTTATTAGAGATATTAGAGATGAGAAAATGGTTTGTGAAGTAGTTTATGGTGAAAAATTAAAGCCTGGAAAAGCTCTAAATTTACCAGGAGCTGATATTGCAACAGTAGTCTTAACTGAAAAAGATATTGTTAATTTAAAATATGCTATCTCAAAAGGTTGGGATTTTGTTTCAGCATCTTTTATGCAAACGGCTGATGCTGCAAGAGAGGTTAATAAATACTTAGAGGGAAGTCATATGAAGTTAATTGCTAAGATTGAAGATCAAACTGGGGTAGATAATATTGATGAGATATTAGAAGAGGTAGAAGGTGTAATGATAGCTAGAGGTGGATTAGGAATTGAATTAGGGTTAGAAAAGGTTCCTATGGTTCAAAAGTATTTAATTGAGAAATGTAATGCTTTGGGTAAATCAGTTATTACTGCTACACAAATGTTAGAGAGTATGACATACAATCCACGTCCTACAAGAGCTGAAGTTAATGATGTTGCTTTTGCTGTAATGATGGGTAGTGATGCTGTTATGCTTTCAGGTGAATCTTCAGCGGGAGAATATCCTATTGAAGCTGTTAGAGAGTTATCTACAATAGCTTTAGAAATTGAAAAACATATTGATCCTAAAATGATGTACAACAAGGTTGATTACTCTCCATCTGCTGATGCTCTATCTAGAGCTGCAGCTGAGATGTGTATTAGATTAGCAGAAGATATAGATGTTGTAATAGTTGCATCTCGTTCAGGTTACACGTCAAAGTTATTAGGTAGACATAGGGTTAAGCAACCTATCTATTCTTTTGTTTCTAATGACTATTACGCTAGAAGATTAAATGTCTCTAAGGGTGTTACTCAAACTTTTTCATATTCAAAAGTATTTAGTGATAGAGATTTAGCTGTTAGAGAGCTTTTAACTGAAGCTAAACGTTTAAATATTGTTAAACCAGGTCTTAGAGTGTTAATAGTTGGTAAAGGACCTAAGGATGAAACTCAATATTTCCCTAATATATTTGAGGTTATTAAGGTTAACTAATATATACCTCTTGTGCTAGAATCCCAATAATATTTATTAATAAATTTTCTATGTCACAACTAGATGTCTATGGGGATGTATTATATAACCTTTCATATACTTTTATGTATTCTTTCATACAAAAGGGTAGGCCACAAGCCTTAATAGAACTATCTAATAGTTTAAATACACTTTCAGCTGATTTAGGTATAGATATAGATACTTTATTAGCAGGATTAATTAATCAATTAAAAAGTAGAGGTAATCCAGCGGCATTAGAATATGACTTAGGTTGTATGCTTGAATGTTATACATTTAACGAAAATAGACAACTCGAACTTTATACTGAGAATTAATAAACTTGATTTATTAAATATTGTTCTAAATCTTTAAAAACGTTATAATTCTTTCTATATTTAAGGCCCTATCGTCTAACGGTTAGGACACAAGATTTTCAATCTTGCAATCGGAGTTCGATTCTCCGTGGGGTCATATCCTATAATATAATTTCCTCATTGTAATTAAATTTTTTTTATTCTTGTAATATTTAGAATATGTAGTAACCTATACCATAGGTATATGTAAATAATTAAATATGACACATCAAGAACATTTAGAAAATAAAGAAAGAAGTGGATTAGCTGTTAAGAAAGCTATAGGTACAGTATCTAAAATACAAACAATGATAGATGAAGATAGATATTGTCCTGAAATAGTACAACAGATAGATGCAGCAATTGGATTACTAAATTCAGCTAAAAAAACATTAGTTAGAGGACATTTAAATCATTGTTTAATAGATAACATTAAAAAAGATGAAGCTAATGCGGTTGATGAATTAATTAAAATATTTGATTTAAAATGATTAATATTAAGAAAAATACTTTAATAAGAGTAGGTATTATTTTATTAATTATATTTATTGGAGTAATATTTTTAATATTAAGTAATGCAACTGAAGATCAATCATATAAGACATCTCAATTAACTGACTTAGATGATACTCCACTCGCTAGTATTGATGGTAAACAAATAATTAATATTAAAGCTAAGAATGGATACACTCCATACATTATAGAAGCTAAAGCTAATGTAGATAGTATATTAAGAGTTAATACAAATAATACATTTGATTGTAGCTTAGCATTAAGAATACCAACTTTAAATGTTGATCAAATGCTCCCTATAACTGGGAATACAGATTTTAATATACCTTCACAAGAATCTGGTAGTGAAATTAATGGTACATGCTCTATGGGAATGTATAGTTTTAAGATTAACTTTGTTGATTAAAATATACTAATTTAAATATTAACTTACTAGTATGAATACAGTTAAAGAATATACTCTTCCAGTTAAAGGTATGAATTGTGCTAGTTGTGCAATAACTATTAAAAATACATTAAAGAAAGTTGATGGTGTAATTAATTGTGAAGTTAATTATGGTAATGAGAAAATTAAATTAGAGATAGATAATAATAAAACATCAATTAGTGAACTAAGTAAAAAGATAGAACCTTTTGGTTATTCCATAAATGATATTGATAGTAATACTCATGTAATGAGTGATGGAACAGTTATGAGTAATCACGACATGCATAAAGGAATGGATCATTCAGAGCATTTAGGGTTAAATCAAACTAAAGAGGATAAATTAAAAGAATTAGATAGACAAAGAAGAAAAATAAATATAGTTATGCCAATAACTTTAATAACTTTCTTTTTAATGATGTGGGAAATATTATCCCTAACATTTACTAGTATTCCAAAATTTCCACTAGATATGCAAATTTATCAATCAATAGCTTTAATAGTTTCTACATATGTTCTATTTTCTATTGGTGGAGAGTTCTTAAAAGAGGTAATTACTTTTATTAAGTATAGAGTTGCAAATATGTATACATTGGTTGGAATTGGAACTCTAACCTCATATATTTACAGTGCAATAATTGTTTTATTCCCCTCAATTAAAGAATCTTTAGGTTTTCCAGATACTGTATATTTTGATGTAACAATTATAGTTATTGGCTTTATATATCTTGGAAAATTTCTAGAAACTAGATCTAAATTAAAAACTAGTGAAGCTATAGAAAAACTAGTTAATTTACAATCAAAAAAAGCCTTAATTGAAAGAGATGGTGTAGAAATTGAGTTAGATATTAATGATGTAAAGGTTAGCGATATAGTAATTGTTAAACCTGGAAATAGAATTGCTTTAGATGGAATAATAATAGAGGGAAACTCAACAGTTGATGAATCTATGATAACAGGTGAATCGATACCTGTTGATAAAAGTATAAATGATTTAGTAATTGGTGGAACAATAAATAAACAAGGGAGTTTTAAATTTAAGGTAACTAAACTTCAAAGTGAAACACTACTCTCTCAAATAATTAAATTAGTTGATGAAGCTCAAGGATCAAAAGCACCTATACAAGCTCTAGCAGATAGGATATCTGAAATATTTGTACCATTAGTATTAATAATCTCAGTAATATCACTTTTAATTTGGATATTTATTGGATCTATGTTTATGCCATTTGAACAAGCTTTAAGTTTAGGAATTTTATGTTTTACCGGAGTATTAGTAATTGCATGTCCATGTGCACTAGGTTTAGCAACACCTACAGCAATAATTGTGGGAACTGGTAAAGCTGCAAGTCATGGAATATTAATTAAAAACGCAGAGAGTTTAGAAAAGCTATACAAAGTTAATACAATTGTTACTGATAAAACAGGAACAATAACTAAAGGAGAACTTGAAGTTAATGATATTTATTCTTTAAATAATGATTATTCTGATAAAGATATAATTCAATTACTTGCTTCTCTTGAAAATAAATCAGAACACCCAATAGCTTTAAGTATTTTAAATAAATCCAAAGAACTAAATTTAGAGTTATTAAATACCACTAATTTTAAAATATTAGAAGGTAAAGGTTTGAGGGCTAATATTGATGATATAGAATACTATGCAGGTAATATTAAATTAGTTAATGATTTAAAGTTAAAAACTGATTCTTTAAATAAAAGAGTAGATATTAATGAATTAACTAACACTGGTAAAACATTAGTATATCTTTTTACAAAAAAAGAAATTATAGGTTTAGTAACAGTATCAGATACACTAAAAGATAATGCATTAGAAACAGTTAGTAAATTACATAAGCTAGGTATTAAAGTAATAATGTTAACTGGAGATAACTTAAATACTGCTAAATATATTGCAAAGTTAGCTAATATTGATGAAGTTATTGCAGATGTACTACCTAAAGATAAAGCTTTAATAATTAAAGAACTACAAAGCAAGGGTAATATTGTCGCAATGGTTGGAGATGGAGTTAATGATGCAATAGCTCTAGCTCAAGCTGATGTAGGTATAGCTATGTCTAATGGATCTGATATTGCTATTGAATCTGCCTCTATTACATTGCTTAAAGGTGATTTCTCTAAAGTATTAAATGCAATTAGATTATCTAAGTTTACTATTAGAGCTATTAAGCAAAATTTATTCTGGGCATTTCTATACAATATTATTGGTATTCCAATAGCAGCTGGACTACTCTATCCATTTGGAATATTGTTAAATCCAATATTTGCAGGATTAGCTATGGCATTAAGTAGTGTCTCTGTTGTAAGTAATTCGTTAAGATTAAAGTTCGCTAAGTTAAATTAATTATTAACTAATTTATGAAAAAATCATTTAAAAATACTACTGAAAATGTTCAAGAATTCTATGTTAAAGGAATGCATTGTGCTAGTTGCGAAATGTTAATTGAAGATAAACTATCTGAAATAGATGGAGTAAATAAAGTTAATGCTATTCTAAGTGAGAATAAAGTAAGTATCGATTCTAAAAAGAAGTTAGATCCTAAATATTTAAGTAGTTTTGTTAGTGAGTATGGATATTTAATATCAGATAAGAAATTTAAAAGAGATAAAAATTTAAAAGAGTTAGTTATTGCCTTTAGTATTGCTTTAAGTGTTTTATTAATGTTTTTAATACTTCAAAAACTAGGTATCGTTAATTTAGTTGGGGTAGATAATATAACACTACCAATGATATTTTTTATAGGTATTATAGCTTCCCTTTCAACTTGTATGGCTGTTGTAGGTGGTTTAGTACTAACTATATCATCAAGTTATTCTAAGGTTAGAAACTACAGAGCATTAACATTTTTTCATATCTCAAGGTTAGTTACTTTCTTTATTTTAGGTGGTGTTATTGGAAGTATAGGCTCTAATTTTATACTTACTTCAAATATTAGTTTTATTCTTTCTTTAATTATATTTATCTTAATGATTGTATTAGGTATTAATCTTTTAAATATTTTCCCAAGGTTTAATAGGTTACAATTACATACACCAAAGTTTTTAACTAGAGCTACTTTAAATAACTTAGACTTAAAATCAGTGTTAGCACCAATTATTATTGGAGCTGTTACATTTATTCTTCCATGTGGGTTTACACAAGCTATGCAAGTATATACTCTAAGTAGTGGTAGCTTTATTAACGGTGCCTTAATTATGCTTGTATTCGCACTAGGTACTCTACCGGTATTATCTCTAATCTCATTTGCATCTGTTAAGTTATCAAATACATTAAACTCATCACTATTTTTTAAGACTTCAGGATTTATTGTAATATTCTTTGCAATATTTAATTTAATTACATCATTAATTGCAATAGGGGTGTTACCTCCATTTATTAATCTTTAAAAAAGATCTTTACCTTAAATATAGGTATTAATGGTAATGCTCATGATCACTTGAGTGTTTATCAGCACCAAACTTACTAATAAAGTAACAAGATATGTAAGATGTAATAGGGACAGCCAAGATTAACCCTATACTACTTAATAACATAACAACAACCTCTTCCATAATAACTTCTCTATTAAGTGTTGTTAAAAAATCAGTATTACTTCTTGCAAAAATTAAAAGAAGAGGAAGGGATGCACTTGTATATACAAGTATTAATGTATTAACTAACGATGCTATATGGTCTTTACCTACAGTAATAGTTCTTAAAAATAGCTCTTTAAATGAAATATTTGGTTTAGTTAATTTTAATTGATTAGCAATACTAGCTTGAGATATTGTTATATCATCTAAAACACCTAATGTACCAATTATTATTCCAGCTAATAGTAATTGTTGAAGATTAATAACTCCTTTAGATAGAGATGCAATATATCCTGCTTCATCAGTTGTATATCCTGTAAGATTTGCAGCTTCTACAAATATTATTGAAAGAACTGCAACAATAATTAAGGTAATAACAGTGCTAATTGCAGCATAAGTAGTTTTTTTACTCCAACCATGGGATAAATAATAGTTAAATGGAATAATAATTAAACTAATTAAGATAGCAGATACTAAAGCATTTACACCATTAAGTAATTGTTTAATTAATACTTCAAATATTAATAAAAAGGATATAGCTAAACCAATTAAAGAGAAGAATCCTTGTTTTCTTCCTATTATTACAACTAAAATTACAAAAATACTAAATAGTATTATTAATATATCTAATCTTTGGTAATCAGTTATTGTATAAGTAACTTCGTTATTAAATGATGTGGCATCTACTATTACCCTATCTCCAACGCTAAACTCTATACTTTGTATTTCAGGTTGAGTAATTCCATAAACCTTTACAATTTCATTATTCTCTAATCTAACACTATATACATTAACATCTCTAACATTACCTAAGTTATTAATTGTTTCATACGTTAAATCAATAATTTCACCTCTAAAAGAATTTAATTGTGGAGTTTCTTGAGCAAACACATTACTTACAGTCATTGAAAAAGCAAAAACAATTAATGGTATTAAGATTTTAAATTTTTTCATTAAAGACAATTATACAATTAAGACACATTTACTTCACCAAAACTTCATTAAAAAGTTGTAACATGATATTTAATAAACCTATAGTTATTATTAAATATTTATGAGTAAGAATAAAGTTGTTTTAAGTGTTGGGTTACTTGGATTAGTTACTATTGTTTCTATTACATTTAGCATATATCTAATGCTTAATCAGTCAGTATTAAATGATACTGAAACTGACACTTCTAGTAGCGATACATCTAATAGTAATACTGATGAGGGTTTAGGTTTTGAAAGAGATTTAGCAATTCAAGATGAATCAGATTTACTAAATTATGGTGAAGCAATAGAAATAGATAATAATTCATCATTAAGTGATAATGAAATTGAAGATTTAGTATATATGAGAGAGGAAGAGAAATTAGCTAGAGATGTATATTTGTATTTATATGATTTATGGGGTTTAAAAATATTTGATAATATAGCTTCAAGTGAACAAAGTCATACAGACTCAATTAAATCAATTTTAAATATATATACCATTGAAGATCCAAGTTTAGAAACTAGAGGTGAATTTACTAATGTAGTTTTAAAAGATTTATACACCCAGCTAACATCACAAGGTGCTTTATCGGTTGTTAGTGCTTTAAAGGTTGGTGCTTTAATTGAAGATTTAGATATTGTTGATTTAGAAAATGCTATAGAAAGAACAGATAATA
>JBGSZB010000040.1:0-28445 GCA_041750555.1 Candidatus Dojkabacteria bacterium
ACTAGAAAGCGAAGCTTTAGAATACTTACTTCTAAATTCTTCAAGTAACAAATGGATTATTAAATCAAATATTAAAAAACTTGAGTTACTAAATAAAGGATCTTTTAAATTAAATGATGTTAAAAATTATATAAATTTAAATAGTAATGGTAACATCTGGGATTTTCTAGACTACTTTTCATCTAGAAAAAAGGATAAGGCAATTAAAGAAATGGAAACTCTATTAAGTGTTAATGATAATACTCAATACTTAATTTCAATGTTACAGCGAGAGATTAAGATTATGTATAAACTATTAATAATTAAGCGTGAGAATAAAGATATTTTTAAATATATAAAATTAGCTCCATTTCAATTAAAAACGTTTCAAAGAAAAGCTTTAAACTTTAAAAAAGTTGAGTTAGAGAAATTAATGGAGAGATTATTTAATATTGATTTAAAAATTAAAAAAGGAGAGATAGAAGATAAATTAGCTCTAACACTATTTTTAGTAACACTGTAAAATATGTAGTTAGAAGTTTATAAAAACTACATGAGGTTTGTAAAATAAATAAAATATATATAGAAGAAGTAGATATTAAATAATGGTTAATACAAAATTAAATTTAAAAATATTAGTTAGTACACTATTTATAAGTTTATCCGTATTATTACTTCTACCAACTTCATTAATTAAGGGATATAGTCTAACGAGTGTTAATGATATTGCATTTGATACTACAATAATTTCTGATAAACGTAATTATTCAAATCCAAGTGAAGTTTTAATTGTTCCAATAGATATTGATAATTTATTATCCTCAAAAGAAAATGTTAAAGGAATTATATATTACACCATAGATAGATTAGGTTTAGGTAATACACTTTTTCATTACTTTCTAGATTCAGAAGGTAATGTTTTTGAAGGAAATACTTACGGAGAAGAAAGTAGCTTATCAATTAACAATTCATCAAGTAGTGTGGTTGTTGGATATTTAAATACAAGCTCAAGTTCAAGTTTTGATCCAAGAAGTATAGCTTCTTTAACTGAACTTTTAATTGATGTTTGTAACAGAAATAGTATAAAGCCTGAAAATATTAGTGTTAAAGATTTAAGTTTTAAAAGAAGTATTGATAATAATACATTAGAGATTAATTCATCAAATGCATTAGGTGGATGGGAGACTTCAATTAAAGGTGTTAAATCTAGTGTAGGGAGTAAATATTCTCCAGTTCAAAAAGAATATAGTGCAGAGGTCTTAGAAGTTAGTGTACCTAGTGAAGAAGTTTTACCAGGAGAAGAGGTTATTGTATCTGTTAAATTAAAAAATACTAGTAAATATGGTAATTACAAAGGTTATGATTCAGAGATATTTTTAACAAAAATTGGAGGAAATAGTGCCTTTTATATTAACAACGTTTGGGAGAGTCAATCACAAACATCAATAATGGATGATGGAATTAACTTTTTACCTAATGATGAAGTTGTTTTTGATTTTAAAGTTAGAGCCCCTTTATTTGTAGGCAATTATGCAGAAGATTTTGAATTTAAAACATTAACTGGTAGTAAATTAAATACTGATAGGATTAATATTCAATTAAATATAGGCAGGAGCGATAAACAGATTGTAGAAATTAAAAACAATGCTAATGGATTTGCTAATGTTTATAGAAATCCTGTAAGTAGTGGTGAAGTTTTAATTAGAGCAGCTAGTGGAGAAAGATATTTTTTAAAAAGTGAAAATCTAGATACCCTTTGGGCTGAAATTGATATTGGTGATGGAACAAGTGGCTGGTTAGCTATATGGAATATAACATATTTATAAAATGTCTAAATTTAGATTATCTTTTTACCTTCTAATATTTATATCACTATTCATATCTGTTATTTCTCTTTCAACTGTTTTAACCAAAAATTTTGATTTACTATTCTCTATATCTAAACTTTGGTATTCAAATGATGTTTCATTAGAAAGTGAGTATTTAGATAAAGTTTCTAAATATTTTAATATTAATAGAAGTTTTTTAAATATTGATAACTCTTCATTTTTAATTGAAACGCGTGATCCTTCATATTCTCTTAAATTATTAAAAGATAAGGTTAGAGAAACTGATGCAATAGTTAATGAAACTGAATTTAGTATTAATGAAAAATTACCAAAAGATAGTACCCTTTTAGTTAAAGGTCGTGATGGAGGGTATATATACAACTATACTGAATATGTAGTTAATTCAAATGATAGTAAAAGAAGTAAAAAGCATTTAGATTCTATAGAGTACTTAAATCCAGTAAATGATTTATTTATTACCGGTAGTTTAAGTTTAAGTGATTTTAGTGATGATATTACTTTAAGATTTAATAACGAAATTAATAACTTTAAAGAGAGTGGGGAGTATGATAATGAGATTTTTGAAAATTTAGAAAATACTTCTTTTGTATTAAATGAAAAGATTAAGGAAAGCTATAACTTAAGTGAAGATGTTGTTATTGGAAATATTAAAGTTGATATGGGGAACTGTAATAGGGAAACTAGTATTAGTATCGTTTTTAATCCTTTAAGTAATAGTGTTGGGTTTAATAATTTTAATGGATTTGTAGATACTTTATGTAAAAGACAATTTATAGAGTATCAAGGGTATTTAATTGGAACATGTACAAATTGTACTTTGTATCCTGTTGGTAAAGGTTATTCATTAAATAGTGAATATTCTCCCAAAAGTATCTCATTAACTGATTTTGAAGGGTCATATAAAGAGGTAAGTAGTGAAATATTTAATGATTTAAAGAGTATGTATTTAGATGCTCTAAATTCTGGAGTTGTTATGACTTTTGTATCTGCATACAGATCGTATTTAAGTCAATATTACACTTATGAGTATTGGATTAGTGTTGAAATGTCTAAGGGTTATTCACGAAGTGAAGCTGAGGTGATTGCAAATACATATTCTGCAATTCCTGGTTTTTCTGAACATCAATTAGGAACTACATTAGATATTAATGGAATAGGATGTGGTATAGGAGAATATTGTAGTAGTAATGAAAGTGTTTGGAATTGGTTAAAGGATAATGCATACAAGTTTGGATTTGTTCAATCATACAAAGAGGGGCAAGATAGTGGATATATTCCTGAACCATGGCATTACAGATGGATTGGTAAAGAGTTAGCACTAGAATACAAAGAGGTTGAGAACAAAAAAACACTTCAAACGTTTCTATATGATCTAGGTAGATATTAAGAGTTTTTAAACACTTCCCACATAGCTATACTTGCACTTACAGATAGGTTTAGAGATTCTAATTCACTACTATGTGGTATTTTAATAGATTTACCAATATTTAAAAACTCATTATTTAATCCTGTATTTTCATTACCAAACATTAACGAGAGTGGAGTATCAAATTTAATATTACCTAGTGTATTTTCACCATTAAGCATAAATGTATAAATATTATGATCCTTAAATTCATTTAAATATTCATTAGTACTATTAAAATATTTAAAATTAATTTTAAATACTGCTCCTGTAGTAGAAGATATTACTTTAGGTTCAAATATATCTACAGCTGGTTTAATTATTGCTAAGTTTAAAATATTAAAGCCTAACATACTTCTAATAATTGTGCCTAAGTTACCACTGTTACTTGGATTAACTAATACTATGTGGTTACTATTAGATAATGTATTTTCATATTTTTTAAATACACCTATTGCATATGTATTCTCTTTGTAACCTAATTTATTAATTAATCTATCATTAACTTCATATTCAATATTATCTTCTATACATAGTTTAATAATATTCTTTATATCTTTATTATCTAATGCTTTAGAGTTAATTATTATCTTTACAATATATTCACTCTTATTATTTATTAATTCAATAACAGGATATACTCCTAATGCATATGCTATATCTTCTTTTTTAGAGTAGTTTTTAAGTTTCATTACTTAGGCATCCTCTTAATCTTTCTTAAAATAACTAAAGAGAGATTAAATATTCTATAAAGAACTGGATTAAATACAATATCAAAACTATCTGCATACTCAATTACATCTCCTCCAAAGCCTGTTTTAAATTTAGAATAACCTTCTCCCTCTTTTACTCCCCATAAATCTAAATACTTAAAATTATTTGTTTTACCCCATTCAATTAGTCCCCAGATTAAACCGTAGGAGGGCATAATATCTCTGTATTCTTCGCTTGAACCCGCATAAAGATAATAAATGGTATCTCTATCTAGTAAAATCATGGAGCTCGCAATAGGCTTGTTTTTAAAATACGCAGTAGCAATCTTTATATCACATCCCTCCAAGTTATTTGGATTATCTCTAAATTCTTTAAATGTATCCCAAACCTTTTGTACATAATCTATAGGTCTTGCAACAAAACCTTTTCTTAAAACAGTTTCATTGTATAACTTAAAGAAATCATTTAAGGAGTAACTATCATCACTAACTTTAACTTCAACTTCATTTTTGTATGCAACTCTAATACTGTATCTATGATTCTTTTTCATAGAATCCATAATCTCTTTTAAATCACGAGTTAGGTTAATAACAGTGGTATGAGGTAAATGTACTGTACCACCATTAACAACTGAAGCTCTTACACCTTTATTTTTTAAAATATTATTAACATACTCTGAAGTATTTAAAATCTCACTCTTTAAATTTAGGGGTTCAACCTTAATGTATAGTAAATTATTTACCTTAGCTTCTTTAATTAATCTATCCCAATTAATGGCACTTAAATTAGGACGTGCCATATATCCAATCTCTTTTTTAATAAAGGGGAGAGTAGAGGTGTAAAAAAAGTAGTTATCTAATTCAAATATACGGTGTCCCATTCTTTCTTTAAATATTTTCCAAACATGGGATTGTAGAATATGATTCATTAAAAAACATTAATATATTGATATTATACATCTTTAAGAATCTCTTCTTAAAGGCATTAATAAATGTACATATTTAGGATCACTCTTATCTTTAAATACACTTGCAGCCATAGGGCCTTTAGTTTCAAAGATAATTGTATCTCCCTTAATGTGACTAACTATATCAGATATATACCTTAAATTGTAAGAGGAATTTAAATCACTATCACCCTCTAATGATTCTACTTTAACAACTGATTCATTATCACCTATATCACTTACAACACTTTTAATTCTAATAACTGAATTCTCTAAATCTAAATCAAATAATGTTTTATATCCTAAGTTACTTCTTGCAAAAGTATTAACTACTTTAATAGCAGAATCTAATTCGTTTTTATTTACTTCAAAAGTATAACTATATGAATCTGGCATAATTCTATTAAAATCAGGATAAGGACCTTCAATAAGTCTCACACTATACTCAATATCTTCAAATTTAAATATTACTAATGCTTTATTCTGACTTAAGAAACATTCAATCTCATCTAAGTCTATTAAATCTAATAGTATCTTTTGAAGTTCACTTAAAGCTTTTGATGGAATAATTAACTCTGTATCACTTAATTCTTCTTCACCAAATTTAACTTTTGAATCTCTTTTAGATAATCTAAAACCATCTAATGCAACTAAACTAATTTCTGAATTCTCTTTATTTAAATTAAATAAAACACCACTTTGTTGTACTTTACCAACAGAAATATCAGTTGATGCTGAAAATATAACTTTATCTAATGATTGTAAAAGTTCAGATGCCTTAATTTTAAATAAGGGAGTATCACTACTTTCAGGTAATACAGGAAACTCGCTTGATGGAATAGTATTAAAGTTTGCTTTTGAATTATCAGTAGTAACTAGTACTAAATTACCATCTAAATTAAGTTCAACATTTTCGCCTAACGAAGCATTTACAAAATCACTAATGAATTTTGCTGACACAGTAATACTTCCCTCACTCTCTACTATACCTGGTATCCACATGTTTATCCCCATTTCTAAATTTGTACTTGTAAGTTTTAAACCACTTTTATTTACTTGTAAAAGTACATTACTGAGTACAGGTATGTTAGGTTTGGAACTTACTGATCTTGAAACGTATTGAAGAGCTTTAGCTAACTTTTGATGTTTTAATCTTATGTTCATAATCTATAATATATTTTTAATAAGTAGAAGTTAATAGTTATAGTGCATGTTGATATGTGTTTAAGTTACTCAATATCACAATTATATCAGTATTATACACTATATATCTAGGTGGATAATTGATGTGTTTAATTTCTTTAACGTTTATCATAGAATCTTTAACCTGTAATAGTTATACCGTTTAATGGTATGTGATTAGTTTAAGTATAACTTTTGATAAACTAAGTTATACATGTCTTTAAAACTCTTATCATAAAGCTTTTAAAGAACAGAATTAAGTGTGGAAGTTTAATTAATCTATATCGTCGGTAACTGTAGCTTTTTCTTGAATACTAGTTATTAATTTAGAAACTTGAGAATTAAATCCATCACTTCTTAACATTTTAGTTTTAATTCTATCAACTGCATGTAATACAGTTGTATGATCTTCTCTATTTAAAAATTTAGCTACTTCCTCTAATTTATAGTTATATTCTTCTCTTAAGATGTACATTGCGACCTGACGAGCTAATGCTACATCTTTTGTTCTTCTAGGTCCTTTAATATCTTTAATTTTTACATCAAAAGATCTAGCTGTTTCTTTAATAATATGTGGAACTCTTGCATTTTCTCTTTTACTCTCAATATCTTTACCAATAGTATGAGCAATTTCCTCCAAAGTTAAATCCCCTCCTGGTTTCATACTGTTAAATAGTGCAACCTTTTGAAGAGCTCCCTCTAATTCTCTAATGTTTTCTGTTACAGTTCTTGCTATATATTCTATTATTTGAGGTTTTAAATTAATTCCTCTAGACTCAGCTTTTGTTTGAAGTATTGCAAGTCTCATTTCGTAATCAGGAAGACCTACATCAACTACAACCCCTCCTTGCATTCTAGATTTAATTCTACTTTCAATATTTTTAATCTCTTCGGGTCTTCTATCTGCAATTAATATTATCTGTTTACCCGCATTGTATAGTTCATTAAATGTATTAAAAAATTCTTCTTGTGTATGAACCCATTTAGAAATTAACTGCATATCATCAATTATTAAAAGATCTACAGGTCTATATTTAGCTCTAAACTTTTCCATTCCTCCAGCTTTAATACCTTTAACCATTTCATTTAAGAATCCCTCTGATGGAGTATAAATTACTTTCTTTGAGGGATCTTTTTCTAAAATTCCACGAGCTATTGCTTGAGCTAAATGAGTTTTACCTAAACCAGTTTTTCCATGAATAAATAATGGGTTGTATACAACTCCTGGATTTTCAATGACTGCTAAACTTGCAGCGTGTGCAAATCTATTAGGGTTTCCTACAATATATGTAGACATTGTGTGTTTAGGGTTAATTCCTGATTTTCTAACAGAGTTTAATACATCACCCATAAATCCTCCCTCCATATTAAGTAAAGGTTGTGAATTGTCTCTTAATTCTTCTTCACTATCTGAGCGTTGTAATACTTGAAATTCAGGATTTAATTGCTCTCCATAAACATAGCTTACTGTATCTTTAATTAATCTTTCATATCTTGATTTTAACCATTCAGATGTGTATGGATTAGGTACTCCAATATATACTTTTCCATCAAGTATTTTAATTAACTTAGTTTCTTGAAAGAAAGTTTTAAAAGTAGCAGGAGCGTCAAGCTTTACCTCAATCTGAGCTAGGGCTGTTTTCCATAATTGTTTTTCATCTTTTATTTTCATAGAAATCCTCATTAAGAAGTAATGGTATTATACAGTAATTTTAATTTCTGTGGATAACTTATAGAAATTTTCTTATGTAATAAATATTAATATATATAATTTTTATTTCCTTACTTTTTCTTTTCTAAAATTTACTAAAAGTAGAATATTTTACTAAAAGCTGATAAAATGTATAAAAGTAAATTAATTAATATGAACTTAAAAAAACAAACAATAACAAAAGTAAGTACTAATTATCAAACATACGTTCCAGTTGAGATTCAAAAATATTTAGAACTAAATGTTTTAGAGAATTTAGAGTGGAGTGTAGATAAAGGTGGTAAAGTAAATGTTACAAAGGCAAAAAGCCAATTAGAAAATGTAATGTCATACAAAGGTAGGGCAAAAGGGAGATATAAAAAGATAGGAGGAGTAAGTAAATGGATTGAAAAAGAAAAGGAGTCTTCATGGAAAGATTAACAGTTGGTATTGATACCAATATATTTATATATTTTATAGAGGGATGTGAAGAGCCATATGCTAGTGAGTCTAGTAATGTAATAGAATTAATTATTAAAGGAAATTTCAATTCTATTTTTTCTACCTTAAGTCTAACTGAATTTTTAGTATTTCCATTAAAAGAGAATGATAAAGAATTATATAATTCATACTTAAGTTTTTTTGGGAATTTTCCAAATAGTAAAATTGTTTCTTTAGATGAAGAGATTGCAATAGAGGCAGCAAAGTTGAGAGCAAAATATAACATTAGAACACCTGATAGTATTCATTTAGCTACCTCAATAACAAATCAAGTTAATGTATTTATTACAAATGATTTAAATTTAAAGAAGGTAAAAGAGATATCTGTCTTATCTCCTAAAGAGTTTGTTAAAAAATACAGTGTATGAATATTTTAGAAATACCTAAAAAGTTTGGATTAATAATTATTAGAGTTTATCAAAAACTTTTTTCATTTGATCATTCATTTTGGGCTAAATATGTAAACTATAGAGTATGTATTTTTTATCCTAGTTGTTCTGAATACACTTATCAAGCAATAGATAAATATGGATTAATTAAGGGTAGTTTTTTTGGGTTTAAAAGAATATTAAGATGTAACCCTTTTAATAGGGGAGGCCATGATCCACTTCATTAATCGGAATCTAGTTTTAAGTCCCTCTCTTTTAAGAATTTAATTAAAGAAGATTTTGAATTAATAAATTTAAGATGTTTTGAATTTATTGATAGTTCTACAATATCATCACCAATTAGAAATCCTTTAATATTATTTAAATCATCATTTAGTGCTCCAAACTTTTTAACTGATAATTTATCATGGTTAATTTCATCAGTATCTATATTTAAATATAGGGCATATTCATTTTTTATCTGACTAGTATGTGTTTTATATTTAATTTTCCAATATTTATATCCTTTAGAATAAAAAAGTGATTTAAAGTTAATTAAATACTCATCAATATCTAATTTTTTTAATAATCTAATTAATTGTAAAAGGATAAATTCTTTTTTAAAGTAAGAACTTTCAAATTCAAAATCACTTAATTTAATAATAGTTTGACTATTCTTATCTATAATTACATTATCTAAAAAGAGAGTACCTTTTAAGTTAAATGGCTTAAATAGATCATCATACTTTTTATATATTTTATTTACCCATTCTATGTATTCAATAAATTCGGAAGTTACAAAGATAGGTATATTTATTTGTGCCTTGTTAAACCTATAAGCGCTTGACTCACTTATTCTATTGTTAAGATTAATATATAGTTCGGAAATATATCTATCTATAATATTTTTCTTTTCCTGATCCAATGTCTTTACCAAGTCAATGGATATATCACTTAATCCAATTTTTAATAAGTATCTATTTATCATAGCTATGTAACCCTTAAATTAATAATGATAGAATATTAAATAATAATCTTTTACGGAGAATATGAAAAGGAATTTTAATTTACTTAAACCATTAAATCCACCACCTACGGTCTGGGATAAAGTATATTTATGGTTTATAGATAAAGCACGTATAGTTATCTTAATAGCTGAATTAATTATTGCCTTTGCTTTTATTCTTAAAGTTATTGAAGATACTAATGCTAAGAATAAAGATAAAGAGATAGAACAATTAAGAAACGAGTTATCTTTTTATGGATTTGAGATGGAGCCTACCTTTAGAAATATACAGAATAAATCAGATAGATATATCTTAATATGGAATAACTCAAGTAAATTTAGTGATTCTTTAAGTGAAATTGTTTCATATTTACCAAGCAATATCTCTGAAATATCAATAAGATTTGGAGATAATGAAGTAGGTGTTTATGGTTATGAAGATTTAAATTCAATAAGAGATCTTGAGAATGCACTTAAAACTTCTAGTAACTTTTCTAATACAAAGGTTACAGATTTAACACTAGGTCAAGGAGATGTAATTCAAAGTAAGGGAAGGTATTCCTTAACTGCAGATATTAATGATTACAATAGAAATCAATTATGAGAGATAAAGTAAACTGGCAAGTTAGAATAAACCAGTTATTAAGTAATAAAAGAAATAAAAGCTATATTAATACTTTTGCTACAGTATTATTTATACTTTTTATGTCATTAGCTGGAATAATACCTGCAATTAGTTCTCTAGGTAATCAATATGAAGAAAACAGTAAGAGAGATAATTTAATTAGTGATTTAAATGAGAAGTTAGAAGGCTTAAAGTCACTACTTGGTGAATCTGAACAAAAGGTTGATCTAATTACATATTTTGATAAAGTTTTCCCAGAGACTATTAATCAAGATAATATTGTAAAATTAATTTTAAGTTTATCTGATGAATCTAATGTAGTAATAGATTCATTTTCATTTGAGGAGTTAAGTAATGCTGATCAGGCACAGGCTAATGCTAAATACGGTCTTGATGTAAAAGTATTAAACTTAATATTAACAGGTGATGGATCTCAAACAGAAGTTTTAGATTTTTTAAATAGAGTTGAGGATTCAGCATTAGTTTTAGATATTAAGGATTTAACACTAAGTAAATTAGTTACATCAAATAGTTTAGATGTAAGATATTCGTTTGATATGAGCCTATATTATTTCTATTATTCAAAGGATATAGTTAATGAGTAATAAATATTTTATGTATCTAACTGTTATAGCGATAATTACCCTAATTGCTTTAATTGGTTGGGAATATTATCAGATAGTAAGTGGAGCTAGATCTCAAGTTGATACAACAATTGTAAAGTTACCTAGAAATACATTATTCACTCCAAATGTAGAGAACTTTATACAATCTAAAAGTTTAACAAATAGTGGAGTAGATTAAACTCCTCCTCTCATAGCTTTTAAATATTCATCTGCATCATTTATTAATACCTCTCTAGGTTTACTTCCATTTGCAGGTCCAACTACTCCTGACTCTTCTAATTCTTCTAATAGTCTAGCAGCTCTATTAAATCCAATATTTAACCTTCTTTGAAGATATGAGGATGATCCTTTCTGGTTTTGAACAACAATTCTTACAGCTTGTTCAAATAGATTATCTTCAGATACTCCGGTAACTGTTCCCTCTATCATATCTCCTGGGAGTACCTGTTTTTGAACTATTTCATTTAAATACTCAACTTCTGGTGCTTGAGATTTAATAAAGTCTACAATTCTAATTACCTCTTGTTGATCAATAAATGAACCTTGTAATCTAATAGACTTAGGTTTATCAGGAGCTTTGTATAACAAATCTCCATAACCTAAAAGTGATTCAGCTCCAATTCTATCTAGAATAACTCTAGAATCCGTACTACTTGTAACACTCATACCAACTCTTCCTGGAATATTAGCTTTAATAATTCCTGTAATAACATTAACAGATGGTCTTTGTGTTGCAAGAATTAAATGAATACCTACAGCTCTAGCTTTTTGAGCTAGTCTAACAATTGCATTTTCTGCTTCAACTCTATTAGCAGTCATCATCATATCAGCCATCTCATCTATTACAATTACAATGTAAGGCATTGCAGCAAAACCTAACTTTTGATTATATCCTTCAATATTTCTAACCTGTTCTTTAGCTAAATTTGTATATCTTCTATCCATCTCTCCAACACACCACTTCAAAGCATTAACAACCTCGTCCATATTCGTAATTACTGGAGTTAAAAGATGTGGAATACCATTGTAATCGGATAACTCAACTTGTTTTGGATCTACTAGTATAAATTTAACTTCATCAGGAGTCTTTTTTAAAAGAATTGAAGTTATAAAGCTATTTGTTAAAACAGATTTACCACTACCTGTAGCTCCTGCTATTAATAAGTGAGGCATCTTTTTAATATCAGCAATTATTGCAGTTCCATCAATATTTTTTCCAACTGGTACAGGTAACTCCATTGTAGTTGTTTGCATATCATTAGATTCCATTAATTCTTTTATTCTAACCATATCTCTACTAGTTCTTGGAACTTCTACACCTAAATATGTTGTTTCAGGAATAGATTCAATTCTTATAGCTTTAGAGTCAACACCTAAGGCTAGGGCTAAGTTAGCACTTAAATTAGTTATTTTATTAACATTAACACCTAATGCAATATTTAGTGCATACTGAATAATACTTGGTCCAACAAATGATTCTTCAACTTTAGCTTCAACTCCAAAACTTCTAAGTGTTTGTTCAATTATTCTTCCATTTTGTTCTATTGCAGGTTCTTTACTTGATGTTTTTCTATACGGAAGTAACAAACTTAAAGATGGAAGTTTCCAGTTAGGATATTGTAGTGAGGATTGACTTAATCCATCTTCACCTAATTTACCTTCTTTTATTTCATTACTAGTAGTAGATTGAAATCTTTTTTGTTTTAATCTATCTTCAGGTCTATTAAGACTACTATCTGGGGCTGTATTTGGAAGAGGCTTCTTAATTAATTTATTAAAGTCTCCGAATGTTGCAGCCCTTTCAGGTGTTCCATCATTGTTTTTTAAATCTTTAGGATCTATCTCTTTTTTAGATGGAATAAACATTCTAAAGAATTTAATAAACAACTCTATTATTTGGCTAATTGATAGAGATAGAGCAATTGGTATAGCGAGTACTGTTAGAGCTGTAATTATAAATTTGGTAGCAGGTTGAGTAGGTATTGTATCTCCTAAAACAGTATTAACTATTACATAACCAATAAGTCCTCCAATATTTTGATCAGGAGTAAGTCTTGCTAACTCTCTTGGAGAATTAGAATATGCAGTAAGTAGTGCAGGTATTAAAAACACTAATGCAAGTTGAGCCACTATACTACTAGTTTTAGTTAAACTAAATCTTGCTCCTAAAAAATGTAACCCTAATGTTAGTAAGAAGATACTTGTAAATATTGTTGATTCACCAAAAAGTTTTTTAGCTTGTACAAATATATTACTGTTACTGCCAGATACAGAAAATATTGTTATTAAGAAAAATAATCCAAATAAAAGACTCAGTAAACCTATAATGGTATTGGTTTCTTTACTATCATAAGTAATTTGTTTTCTTCTAGCCATATTCCTTTAAAAAATATTTAAATGTTAATTTCTATGCTTCTAATTTATTATTATACTTTACATCATAAAATTGTTTAATTGTTTTGTATAGACATATATATTAATAAAAGATTAAAATTGAATTTATTAATTATGTTTTTCAAATAATTTAAAGATTTTATTAAAAGTTTATTAAAACTTATTACAAATATTAATATATGAAGAAGTTATCTAAAGATACTAAGTTTGCTCATTTAGGAAAACCTGGAAGTATATTTTCAAAAGGTTTTCAAAGAAGGTTAGATTTAATTTTAAAGGTTGTTGATTTAAGAAATAAAAGAATTTTAGATCTAGGTTGTGGAGAGGGTGTATGGCTTAGAAAATTTTTAGAGTTTACTTCCCCTGAGAATGTTTACGGAAGTGATATTGATCAAGAATCAATAGATACTGCAATTATTAATACTCCTGAATTAAAGAATAGTAACTTAGTTGTGTCTGTTGGAGAAGCTTTGCCATTTAAAGATAACTACTTTGATACAGTTTTTCAAAATGAAGTTTTAGAACACGTTAAGGATGATAAAAAAGTTATTAGTGAGTGTTTAAGAGTATTAAAACCTGAAGGTAAATTAATAGTTTTTACACCAAATAGGGGATGGCCATTTGAAACTCATGGTATGTTTTTTAAAAATAGATATTACTGGGGTAATATTCCATTACTTCCTTGGTTACCAAAGTTTATTTACAAAAAGTTTGCTCCACATGTTAGGAATTATTCTAATAGAGAATTAAAAAACGTTATAAGCGAGGGTAGTGGTAATTATTCTTACAATATAATTTACCATAAACATATATTCCCAGGTCTAGATGGTATGACAAGAAGGTTTGGAATACTGGGTAAATTATTTAAAAATATATTTGTAGTGTTAGAAAAAACACCACTACATTTCTTTGGTATAAGTCACTTTATTATTGTTAAAAAGAGTTAAGGTTCTTGATCACTTTCAGTAAAAGCTAGGAAACCATCAAATCTTGCAAATTTGACAATATAGTCTTCAAAGTAAAAAAGAAACCTTTCAATCTTAACGACTTTATCGCTATCACTTGTAGAATTTAAATCAGAAACCTCTCTAACCCTTCTTTTAATAGCCTCAATTAAATCATTAAAAGTTAACATTCCTTTTGCTTCAAGCATTTGATTTACCATATTCTCATCAAGAGAGGTTAAAGCCTCGTAATATCTATTTTCTAAAATTATCTCTCTTATAGCTTCCAACTGCTGTTTATACATAGGTTCAACTTTTTCAAGAGCATGAAAACGAGCACTTGAATTTTGGTTTCTCATATTATTAAAGACTGAGTTTAAAGTTTTTAACTCTTCAATAAATCGAACCAGTAGTTTTTTTGAAAAGTCATACTTTTTTTTGGATTCAACAAATGAATATTCTGGAGTAGCTGTTGCTAATCTAGGGGCTGTTAGCTTCCCAAGTCTTGATTTTGCAAGATTTAAGGCATTAAACATATATTTAAATATTAATAATTAAGCTTCTTGAGTAAAATCTTTAAAGTATAGTTCTTTTGGATCGTAATAAACTTTAATCTCTTTATAAAAGGTATTTAAAAGATTGATAACTGCAAATTTTGATATATATGAGAACTTTACGTCAACAAGACAGGATATTTGTTCCGCCAATATTGAGAAAAGTTGATGTAAAGTTATCTTACCATCCCGTGTTATCACTTCCTGAATTTTTTGATAACTTTCAGGTGTAAATTCTAATAAAGCTGTTTTCATTTCTTTTGAAAGGAAGTCACTTGGAATACTTGTCAGAGCCTCTTTTAATGCTCTGGGTAACATTTCTATATAAGTAGATGATTGGATTGTATTAACAAATTTTGAAGTTATGACTCCTATTTCATGTAAATGATTCTCAAATTGTCTTAAGCCTTGGACTTTAGCACCATATACTTCAAATGCTTTTACTATATCGTTAAAATCCATCCCGCTGCTTACTTCAGGTGCAAGATCTTCTATTGCACTAGCGTTATCTTTTCTTAATAAATAAATACCTTTACCTATTGGAACCATATACTTAAACTAATAAATATACTTAGGATTCTAACTCTATGGAATTGATTTGGTCAATTAAACAATTTTTCTCCAACCACCATATAGCTTTAAGAAGAAGTTTTGTACTCCATCTTTGTGAATTAATCCAATAAACATAGCAATACCAATTAATCCCCATACAAATAAAGTCCAAAATACACCTATCTTTTCTAAACGTCTTGTACTGGAATTTATCTTTGTAGATATTGTTCCAATCTTATATTTCTTTCTAGCAGCTCTCCAGAATAAATCAGTATCTTCAGCAACATGGTAACTTTTAAAACCCTTTAATTCATTAAAAACATCTTTTTTAATAATTACAAATTGACCTGTTCCATCTGGAAACCTTGTATATTGCATAACTTTTTTATAGAAGTTAGCATTCCTAAAAAACATTCTAAAAACTAATTTATCATTATCAGTATTAAAATATGGAACAGCTAAATCTAAATTCTTTTTATTAAATTCTTCAATACTTTTACGTAAGAAGTTATTAGGTAATATTACATCTGCATCAATAAATATTAATAAACTATTATTAGAAACTTTAGCTCCTTCATTTCTACCAATACTTGGAATACCTCCTTTAACAACACGAGCATTATATTCTTTAGCAATTTCAAGTGTATTATCAATTGACCCTGCATCTGAAATAATAAGTTCATAATCTTTAAAGTCTTGATTGTTAATTGAATCTAAAAGTCTAGGTAAATACCTCTCTTCATTAAGTGTGGGAATTATTATTGAAATCATAGTAAAATTCTAAGCTTAAGAATTATACTTAAAATTTAAATATTTTTTAACTAATGATAAAAGATATATCTGATTTAAAAATATCTGTAGTAATGCCTGCTTTTAACGAAGAAAAAAGAATTGCAGATACATTAAAAACAGTATTAAACCAAGACTTTAAGGGTGAATATGAAGTTGTAGTATGTGATAACAATAGTAGTGATAAAACATCTCAAGTAGCAGAGAAATTTAATGTAAAGGTTGTTAAAGAATTAAAGAAAGGTAGTAGATTTGCATATGATAGAGCTATTAAAGAATCAAGTGGAGACCTTATTCTAATTACTAATGCAGATGTAATATTACCTATCAATTGGATATCTAGAATTTTAGAAGAGTATAGAGATAGTGAAATTGTGGGTGTTGGAACAAGAGTAGACTTTTATGATTGTCCAACTTGGGTTAAAAAGATATTTAACTTTATGTGGAATATTAATCCTAAAAAAGCTATGTGGGGAACATCAATGTCAGTTAGAAGAGAGTATTTTGATAAAATTGGTGGCTTTGATAATGGAGTTAATACAAATGAGGACGCTATTTTTTCTCTACTTTTAGAGAAACATGGGAAAGTTAAATTTATAGAGGATGTTGTAGTTTTAATGGATGGTAGAAGATTTAATGGAAGTGTATTTCATATTGTTTCTGAATGGATAAGAAGTTATGGATTAAACGCCATATACATTCAGTTTAACTATTTAGTACTACATAAGATTAGAACTTTTAAAAAAGAATTTAGAGATTACAGATAGTTATCACCTTCCTCTATTTAGTGCTAACTGATATAATTCTAGCTAGAATAAATATAAATACTGTATGAATAAACGAGACTATTACGAAGTATTGGGATTAAGTAAAAGCTCTTCAAAAGAAGAGATTAAAAAAGCATATAGAAAATTAGCAAAAGAATACCATCCAGATAGAAATAAAAGTGAAGGAGCTGAAACTAAATTTAAAGAGGTACAAGAAGCTTACGACATACTTTCCGATGAACAAAAAAGAAGTGCATACGATCAGTATGGATTTGCAGGAACACAAGCTTATGGAGGTAATGGTGGAATGGGAGGATTTAGTGGAGATATGGGTGGTTTTGAAGATTTGTTAGGAGGATTGTTAGGTAACGGGTTTGGAGGATTTGGATTTGGGAACAACACTAACAGAAGAGAGAGTGATAATAGAGGTCAAGATATTGAATTAAATATACAGATAGATTTTTTTGAAGCAGTCTTTGGAGTAGAAAAGAAAATAGAGTATAAAAGAGATATGGAGTGTAATGCGTGTAAGGGTACTGGATCTAAAAATGGTAAATTAAAAACCTGCCCAACCTGTAGTGGAAGAGGTCAAGTAACTCAAGTTCAAAACACTTTTTTTGGAAGAATGCAGGTTGTAACTAACTGCCCAACATGTAATGGAAGAGGTCAAATAGCTGAATCTGAATGTGAGAAATGTGGTGGAGATGGAGTGTTAAATCAAAAAGATATTCTTAATATTAAAATACCTGCAGGAATACCAGATGGAGTAACCCTTAGATTTACCAACAAAGGTAATAAAGGAGTGAGGGGTGGTCAAACAGGAGATCTTTACTTAACAATTGAAGTTAAACCACATAAAGAATTAGAAAGAAGAGGAGACGATATTTATTCGGACATACATATTAAAGCCTTTGATGCTGTACTAGGAAGTGAAGTTGAAGTTTTAACAGTACATGGAAAAGTAATAATGAAGATTCCAAGTGGAGTACAAAGTGGAAAAATATTAAGATTAAAATCTAAAGGATCCCCTAAATTTAGAGGTGGAGGAATGGGAGATCACTATGTGAAAATTATTGTCGATATCCCCGAGAAGCTAAGTAAAATAGAGAAAGAGGCCTGGGAGAATGTTAGAAAAGTTAGCTAAGATAGTTGACTTTTCACGGACTTTCTGCAATTATGTGTAAAGTAAAATATTTCCAAATGCCTTTATTCTATTCTTTAGCTTAATCAATATGATAGACTTATCAGAGATTAGCGGACTGCCAATATTTTTTGATGAAGAGAATCAAACAATAACAACATCCCCTGAAGCTAGATTTTGTTCAAGTTGTCATATATCCCTTAAAGATTTAAATCCAATACTTTTAAATAAATCACTAAGATATCCTGAAATGGTTTATAGAGAATATAAAAGTTTAAGTAATGGAAAAACATATAACCAAAACTTTAGTTACGATGTTTTAGTACTTCCAAGCGGACTTTTAGGAATAGAATATATTAAAACTCATGTTTACTATAGCGAAGAAAAAGAAGGAATATATGATTGTATGGTAGAAGTATTAAGTGGCAATTTAACTGTATTAATGCAAAAGAATGCTCCTAAAGAAGATGAATTTCAATTTGATACATATGTTGATGAAGTAATAGTATTTACATTAAAAAGAGGAGAGAGATTAACAATACCTACAGGTTATTACTATACATTTTTTAATACAACCATAGCTCCTGCAGTATTTGCAAAAGTAGCCACACATAACCACTATCCAACTGATTACGCTCCATTTGTTAGATACAAAGGATTAGCATATTTCTTAATATCAAAAAATGCAAAAGTCGAGATAGTTGCAAATCCAAGATATAAACTAAAGTGTAAAGTTAAGATGTATAACTGTAAAAGAGTTGTTCAAGAAGAACAACCATATATTCATAGAAAGTTAGTTGAGAATAAAGATCCAATTTATGACTTTTTATTTGAGGAGGATTTTATTACCAATAGCTTTTATGCTTCACTAAATTAGGGTCTTTGGATATAATTATCTAATGAAGATAGAATTAAGGTTATCAATAAACGCCCTTACAACTCTTTTAGCCGTAAATATAATATTCTTTTTATTAGGAATACTTATCCAATTAATTTCTCCAACTAATTCTCAATCATTTGTACTTATTGGGGGATTAGATACACTTGAAGTATTAAGGGGAAGTTTTTGGTTAAGTATAACTTCAGCGTTCTTACATCTTGACCCACTTCACTTTATTTTAAACATGTACGCTCTTTATAGAATTGGAAGTATAGTGTATACATTTTTTAATGGGAAAGTATTGTTTTTAACATATATTATTGGAGTATTAGCTGGTTCTTTATTAACCCTTCTTTCAACAGTTCTATTTTTATCAACCCCATTTTCATTAGGAGCATCGGGGGCAATATTTGCATTAATTGGTTTACTATTTATCTCAACTTTTAGAAAAAAAAGATATGGATCAAGTTTACCTTTTAGTTATACAGATTTTTTACCGATAATACTATTGTCCCTTTGGATCGGAATATTACCAGGTAGTAGAATTAATAATTGGGCACATTTAGGAGGCTTTTTAAGTGGAATAATCTTAGGATTGTTTGTAGGTCATTCGTTTAATAATATTAAAACTAGTTTAGAAAATTTATTAGAAAAGATACTTTACTACATTTCACTCTTTATTTTTATTACTTGTATATTTGCTTTCATTTTTAATTTTATCTATTTAATATTCTTTTTATGAATCTTCTATTTATAGGGCCATCTGCTAGTGGAAAAGATACTCAAGCTGAACTTTTAGTTAAAAACAATGGATATATTAGAGTCTCTAGTGGAGATTTAATAAGGGATATTAGTGAAGGAGAAAGAGATATTCATAAAGCCCTACGTAAAGGAATGAATGAAGGATTTTTACCAGATAGAATAATCTATGGAGTGTTAGAGATTTATTTAAAATATTTAAATCATGAGAATTTAATACTTTCTGGGGTTGTAAGAAGAGTTAGTCAAATTGATCAATTAGATACAGTTTTAAAAGAAGCTGATACTAAACTTGATGAAGTAATGTATTTTGAATTAACTGATGAAGAGGTAGTTAATAGAATAACGGGCAGAAGATATTGTCCTAAATGTCATACTAATTATCATGTAACTTTTAACCCACCAAAAGTTAAAGATATATGTGACGTTTGTGGATCTAATATTGTTTTAAGAGAAGATGATAATGTTGATTCAACTAAAAAAAGATTAGAAGCTTTCCATAAAGATAATGATTTAATATTAGAAGAATATGAAAAGAGAGGTATTTTAAAAAGAATAGATGCATCTAAATCAATAGAAGAAGTATACAAAGAGGTTTTAGATTCTTTATACTAAAACATAGTTTTAATAACTATGTTTATACTTTACAACTTTAAGTGATAATATATTAATACCTAATATTTGTTCAAAATCAAAACTATATAAAATATGTTTCTTAGAAAATTAAAAAGAATTTATAGAGGTGTTTTAGCAAGTATATACTCACTCATTTACAATAATCCACAAAAAAGCTTTAAAATAATAGGGGTCACTGGAACTTCAGGTAAATCTACAACTTCACTCATGATATATCAATTTTTAAATGCTAATAATATTAAAGCTGGATTAATTTCAACAGTAGAAGCATATGCAGGAGAAGAAGTTATTGATACAGGACTACATGTTACAACTCCTGACTCTCGGGATTTGTATAAGATTTTTAAAAAGATGAAAGAGCAAAATGTAGAGTATGTTGTTTTAGAAACATCTTCTCATGCACTAGATCAAAATAGATTTGGTAAATTAGAATTTGAGTATGCAGTATTTACTAATATTAAAAATGATCATTTAGATTGGCATAAAACTTGGGAAAACTATGCATTATCAAAAGCTATACTTTTAAAACTTTTAAAAAAGAGTGGAGTTGCAGTATTAAATAAAGATGACTCTAAAACATATACCTTTTTACAAACATATATTAGAAACAATAACTTAGATATTAAAGTAATTCCTTATTCTAAAAAGCATGAAGCTAAGAATATTAAGTTAGATGCAGGTATTGAATTTAATTATTTAAAAGAAAGTTTTAAATTTAATATTACTGGGGAGTTTAATATTGAAAACATATTAGCCTCACTTAAAGTATTGGTAGATTTAAATGTATCATTAAAGGATTTGAGTAATTCAAGTAAGAACATATCTCTTCCTAAAGGAAGACTTGAGGTAGTTAAAAAATCTCCATTTAAAGTAATAGTAGATTTTGCACATAATGCAGATTCATTAAAAGTATCTCTTGAATCTTTAAAAAAGATTAAAGGTAAAGGTAGACTTATTGTAGTATTTGGATCAGCAGGGCTTAGAGATGTTAAAAAAAGATTTGATATGGGAGAAATTGCATCCCAATTAGCTGACATTATAATTGTAACTAGTGAGGATCCTAGAACAGAATCTTTAAGTGATATTAACTCTGAAATATTAAGAGGAGCTTCTAAATTTAAATTAATTAAGAGATTTAAGGATCATATAGATTTTTTAAATTTTGAATTTAAAAATTTAAATATAAAGAATAATAGTATATTTACTTTTGATGAAGAGAGCGTTAATTCTAGATATGATGCTATTAAGTTTGCTATTGATATTGCTAAACCCGATGACATTATAGTAACTCAGGGTAAAGGTCACGAAAAGAGTTTAGCCTTTGGTAATACTGAGTATCCATTTAGTGATTTTGATGCAATAGAGAGAGCCCTAAATTAAATATCCCACTTTATTATTTAGTGTAAGTACTTTGTAAGGACTAAGTCCTATACTTCTTTGTAATATATTTAATTGACAATAGATATACATTGTCATACAATTATGAAAGAGATAGTATGGGATGAAAAGAAGAATGATCTTTTAAAAAGGACAAGAGGTGTATCTTTTGAAGAAGCAGAATTATTAATAAAGGAAAATGCTTTTATACTTGATATAGATCATTTTAATAAAGCGCTTTATCCAAAACAAAAGATCTTTATTTTATTAATTAACAACTATATTTATCTTGTACCTTATGAATTGAAAGAGGATGTCTTAGTCTTAAAAACAATATATCCATCTCGAAGATTTAATAAATTATTAAATGACAAAAATGAGTAAAAGAATATTAAGCATGGATGAACATGTAAAAAAATATCAGTTAGATGATGAAGAAAGAGCTACCCTTGAAGCCTTTGAAAGAGGTGAATATATCCCTGCTCCAGAAAAAGATCAAATTAAATTTAGAAAAGAGTTAAGAGAGTCTGTAATATATACTTGGGCAAAAAGAGAAAGAGAAAAGAATAAAAATATAAATATTAGAATGTCAGAGGAAGATATTAATAAATTAAAAGCTAAATCACTTAAAGTAGGAATACCATATCAAACAATAGCTGCATCAATTCTTCATCAATATGCTAATGATAAAATTGAGATTAAGATATAGTAATTAAGGGGATATTAAATGTATAATTACTAATACTCAATACATATATGAACCCTAAAGAAATATTAAATAGTAAACTTAAAGAAGTTTATCCTGATATAGAGTTTTCACTAGAAGTCCCTAAAGATAAGAGTCATGGAGATTTATCTACTAATATTGCTTTAATTTTATCTAAGAGCTTAAAAAGAAACCCTCTAGATATTGCTAATGAAGTTAAAGATAAGTTAGAACAATTTAAATTAGAGTTTAGTAATTCAATTTCTGTAGTTAATCCTGGATTTATTAACTTTAAATTTAAAGACGAGATATATTTTAATGTTGTTAAAGATATATTAACTTTAAAAGATAAATATGGATCAAATAATATATTAAAAGGGAAAACTGTATTAATTGAACATACATCTCCTAATCCTAATAAAGAGTTTCATTTAGGTCATTTAAAAAACAATGTAACAGGTTTATCCATTAGTTACATTTTAGAAGCCTGTGGAGCTAAAGTATTTAGAGATTGTATAGATAACAATAGAGGAATTGCAATTGCAAGACTTATGTATGGATATTTAGCTCATGCTAAAAAAGATAATAGTTTACCTACAAGCTTAGAATATTGGTTTGAACATAAGGATCAGTGGCTAACTCCAACTGAAGCAAATAAATCTCCTGGTAAATTTGTAGATGAGCTATACACTAAGGGTTCAATAGATTTTAAAGAGAGTAAAGAAGTTGAAGAATTTGTTAGAAAACTTGTAGTAGATTGGGAAAATGAAGATATAAAAAATTTAGAACTTTGGAAATTAACTCAAGAATGGGTATGGGAGGGGTATAGACAATCTTTAGGAAGAGTTAAGGGTTGGAAGTTTGATAAGATATGGCATGAAAGTGATATTTACAAAAAGGGTAAAGAACATGTTCAAAGAGGTTTAGAATTAGGTATATTTAAAAAACTTGATGATGGTGCAATATTAACTAATCTTAAAGAATTTAAATTAGCGGATACCATATTAATTAAAAATGATGGTACTTCATTGTATATTACTCAAGATTTAGAATTAACTTCTCTTAAAAGAAAAGAGTTTAATCCAGATGAAATGTATTGGGTAATAGGGCCAGAACAAAGTTTAGCAATGAAACAAATGTTTGCTGTATGTTCTCAATTAGGGTTTGGAGAGTATAGCGATTATCACCATATTCCTTATGGCTTTATACTAGTTAGAGATAAAGAGGGTAATCCAACTAAGATGTCTAGTAGATCCGGTAATCAACACTCTGTTAACGATTTAATAGATAAAGCCTCAGAAAAAATTAGGGGATATATTACAACAGACTTAACAGATAAAGAAAGAGAAGAGGTTAGTGAAAAATTAGCTGTAGCGTCAATTAAATACTCACTTCTTAAAGTAAATAGGATACAGGATCAAATATTTGATTTAAACACATCAATTGCATTAGAGGGAGATTCTGCGGTATATATTCTATATTCCAATACAAGAATTTTATCTCTAATTCAAAAATCAAATATTGATGTTAATTTAATAGATAACACTAATTTAAAATATGTTAATGATATTGAACTAGAGTTAATTAAATATTTAAGTCAATTCCCAGATACACTTATTAATTCATATACAACTTACTCTCCTAATGATATTACGAATTTCATATTTAATCTTTCTCAGAGTTTTAATAAATACTATAACGAAGTTAATATTTTAAAGGAGGAGGATAAACTTCTTAAAGATTCTAGAATACTATTATTAAAAGCTATTAATATAGTTTTTGAAAATTCTTTTAAGTTATTAGGAATAGAGAGTGTAGGTAGAATGTAACTTTATCTTTAGTTTTCTCAATAATTTGTAGATATTTATATAATGATTAATCCTTTACTCACTAATATTATTCTGTATATCTAGGTTAACAGGTAAATTAGGAGGACAAAAATATGTATCGTTTAGTTTGTTATTATTAAAAGAGTTGTCTCTAATTAATATATTAGAGGAGTTATTACCAGTAAAAGGCTCACAGTTTGTTCCTATTGCAGTATCATTATTAACAAATACATTTTCCTCTATTAAAAGATTTGAAACATTAGTATTATCTATTTCAATTCCGAAAATACCAATATCAGGATTAGCTGAATTGTTTATATCAAGATATCCATCACTAAAATTGTTTCCTGAAACCTGCATATTCATAGTACCTTTTTGAATATATAGTTGACCACCTCCACAAGCTTGGTTTGAATTAATTCCACAGTTAAAATATATTGCTGTATGGTGATTATGTATAAATGTATTATCAACTATTCTACTTTTCCTTGATGTAATTGAAGGTAAACTTAGGGCAATTGCATTACTCGCATTATTTATAAATTCATTATTTGAAATATTAGCAAAACCTTTATCTAATGTATTATAGTTAAGAATACTATGCGCGTTTGAATCCGTAAAAGTTGAATTTGTAATTGAAAAATCAGCAAACTTCAGAGTTGATGAGATGATAATTGAACTTCTTTTTGATCCAATAAAAGTACTTTTATTAATTAAAGTTCTAGGTGAATTATTTATTAATATAAAGGGTTTACATAAATTATCATTTAATGGATCGCAAGAGGAGTTAGTATCATCTTCGAATACTAGATTATTAATATTAATATCTAATGAATTAGAAATATTAAAAACTTCATAATCAAATATATCTTTTCTTAAAAATCCTCCTTGATTAGACCCTTCAATTGAAAGATTTGTTTTCCCCTCAATAACAAAGTTACACTCAATACTATCATTACAAGTTATTAAACTATTTATATAAATTAAGTTGTAAGCTGATAAATTGTTAATACACTTTTTTAAGGAAATAGAATCTTCAACTACACAAGTAGTAGTTGTGTTTGAATCCTCAGTATATGATTGTTGATTTGAACTATAGATGAAAAGTAAAAATGATATAACTATTAAAGTAATTATTAATACTATTAAACTATATCTTTTTAAAATTTTTAGAAAATTCATTTATCTTAAAAACTAACTCTCTGTTTTTGAATTAAAACTAATGATTACGCTTTAGTTTAATATAATACCCATTAAGAGTTTCTTTAATACTATCACTAGATAAATATATACAAAGAGTTAATATTAATATGAAGTCATAAAGATTAACTATTCCACTTTCATGTATAAAGCTTCTAAATAGCCACATAATTAAAAATACAAAGAGGTATATGTATAAATGAGTATTCTTATCTTTAAAGAATTTAATAACTGGTAAGAGTATTAAAGAAGAAATTGATATTAAAAACAATATACCACCCTGAGTAATTAAATCTAAAAAGAAGTTATGAGCTCTATCAACATAAATATTTACAAATCTTCCTGTATCACTTAATACTAAACCTAGTGTATCAAATCCATAACCAAATACTATTTTAACAACATTAGTTTCTCCTCTTAAAAGATCAATAATATTATTCCAGATATCTAGTCTTAAATTAAATACAGGATTACTATTTAAATAGTAGATAAATATACCTAAAGAAATTAAAAATGATAAAACTAATAATACTTTAAAAACTCTTTGGTTAAATATTTCATAAGTTAATATTAATATACTAAATACTGCAATACTTAATATACCCCATGTGGAGAATGATAAAACTAATGCAACTAGAATTAATATAATACTTAAAAGTAATAGTAACTTAATTAAATATTTAAATATTCTTTTTAATTCTATGTGAAGGGTTAATAAATATATTCCACTTAAGAATCCTAAGATAAGTCTCCCAGAAAAAAAGTTAGCTTGTCCAAAACTTCCATTTACCCAGTAACCATCTAATATACTTCTTGGGTCACTAACTAGTAATTTAAAAAATTGTTCAAAACCTAATATTGATTGAATAACAGAAGATATTAAAAGAGATATTAATACATATTTAATATGTTTTTCTTTTATAAATGTAACTATACTTAATCCATAAATAATCATTAATATATGGGTTATACCACCTTGTAATCTAAAACTATTACCATAAAGAGCTGTATGAGAGTAATCAGATGTTAAGCTAGATATTAATATTAAAAGTATTAGTATTAAAGATATTACAAATGGTTTAGAAATTCTAATTGTTTTTAAACTTAAATTTTTTGTATTTAGTGTTCTAATTAAAAATTTAATTATTACTATTAAAAACAATACAACAGAAGTTATTTGTAAAAAAAGTACTTTAGGTAATTCATATCCTTTAGGTAGTGTTAGTGTATCTAGTATTAAAGGGGAGAGTATTAAAGAGATACTAAGTATTATTATTTCTATATTACTCCAAAGTTGTATAAATATATTATATATTTTGTTCATAAAGTTATTTCAATAAAGTTTATCACTATATTATATGGATTTGAATTGTAATAGTAAGTTTAAGATTTAATGTGTTTAATTAAAAAACTTACATTTTCCTACTATCATATGCCCAATGTAAGATTGCTTGTCGTTGTTTTCTTCTGCAATCCCAATCTCCTTGAATACAGTTGTTTTTTAATTGAGCAATATGTCTCTTCATTGCCTTCCACCTTTTAATCTGCCTTAAATCATCAACATGCCTTCTTCCAATAAAGTAACGACAATACCACTGAAACCATCCTCTTGGATCATCAGGGTGAATCCAGCCTTTCTTTTTCCATACCCATAGGGGTTGACTTGCATTTACTTTAAAGAAGTTTAATTCTGCATCATGTTTAGTTGAACATAACTTAGCTTTTAAAAACCAATCTTTTGGAAATTCATTTATACAATCTGTCATATATTTACCTCCAAATACACCAAGTTCTAACATTTCTTTAGGAGTCAATTCAGGTTTAAAATCTAATTCAAAATTCTTACCCTCTTTTTCTGAAAGAGTATATGTGTAACCTTTTTGCATTTTATCATTAACTACAATTGTTCTTCCCATAGGTTATTATATACCTTTTAATGGCGGAGAGTACAGGATTCGAACCTGTGTTCCCTTGCGAGAAACTTGTTTTCGAGACAAGCCCTTTAGACCACTCAGGCAACTCTCCAGTAATTAAATTTTAGCATTTTATATATCCTTAATGTTATTATCTACACTATGAGTCAAACAATAGATAACTTTCAAAGCAATGTAGAAAGAGCTTTAAAACAAGAAACGTTTAGGATAAGAAATGGTCATTTTGATACTTTGCGAAAAGTCTTAGATCTAGAAGAAGACTTTACACCAGATGTATTTATATCTAGGTTTATTGAATTGTATTACGAATGGTTTTTAAGTAAAGGAAAAGACAAATTAGAATATGCTTCTAGAAATGTATGGCTTAAAGATTTAATTCCAAATCAATACATGGCAAAGCTATCAGGAACAGTTAGAGTTATTGAAGCTTCGATAAGAAGCAGACTAGGAATTAGATATATTCCAGTAGCAAGAGAACTAAATTCTCCTGAATCTACATTAACTAAAGATCAGTTAATAAACGGTTTAAATATACTTCTAGGAGTAGATATTACTTTAGAGCAATGAAACCAGAGAGTTTAAGTGAATCAGATAAAGAATTAGTAGTAGATAGAATTAAAGAGGTAATAGAAGCATTGTTAATGCATAGACATCTAAATTTAACTCCTGAAATGATTAAGAGTTTAAATGATCTTTTAATATTTATTGAAACCTCAGACTTTATAGAATACTTTGGTAGTGAAGAGAGATTTATACAGCTTTGGGTTACTTATGCATTTCCAGTAACCGGTAAATATTGGTATAAAATATTTAGTGAGTTAAATCAATTATTTAAGGATAGGCTAGATTTAGCTAATTTATTGTTTTATCCAAAGGGAGCAGCATATCCTGGGAATGATAAACTTCCAGCAATAATTTATCTTAATGAGAAAAAATCAGGAGTTAAAGGTGATATTTCAGTTACAACTCTTGTTCATGAAATTAAACATTTTTTAGATTATCAAGAAGAAGTAATGAATCAAGTAGTCTCTAGTGATAAAAACAATTTATACAATGCTAAATCTATAGGAGAAGTTATAAATAAGATTAAA
>JBGSZB010000041.1:0-21321 GCA_041750555.1 Candidatus Dojkabacteria bacterium
CATGTATAATGACGTTTGTGTGACTTTTAAATAATGGAAAACTATACTGAAGATATTAGATGTGAATTTAAAAACTCATTAGATAGCGTTTATCAACACTTTCATAACTGTGCAGGTTTATCTCCTGGACTTGATGTTAAATTAAGAAATAGTTTAAATTATATTTATCATGTTACAGAGTCACTTCCAGAGAAATATTCAAGACAGTTTAACTATACTTTCCAACTATTAATGAAATTAATACAAGAGAGTAATTTTACTCAAATTTCAGTAATAGAATCTTTAGATATCATTTTTAAGGTGGGAAACTTACTTTTAGATACAAGTATTGAAACTCCAAATAAATTAAATAAAAGGTGCTCTGAAACTGCTAAAGCTATGTTTTACCTTATAAATATTTTAGGAGTAATAGACCCATCCCCAGTTGGAAGACCAGAACAAGATAGAAGTACAGCTTTATATAATTTTAATAATATGAGGAGAGCATCTTTATTTACCGGAACCCTTGAATCTAATGTAAATGCAAGAGCTTGTTATACAATTTTAAAAGATATATATAACAGCTACTATCCTGAAGATATGAGAGAAACTTATCATATACCGAGATGGAGAATACCTTTCTGGGTTATATTACCTAAGAGAAATAAAGACATACAGGAACAATCACAAGAATTAATCGGGGATGATACTGCTGACTTTAAGGCTATACCAGAGGCCTTACTTTCTACTTTAGATGCTCCTACAGGGGATGAATTCCCAGATATTGAAATTAATGCTGAAGCTTAACCTAATACATTTTTAGTTGCTTTAATGCTTTCAGCTAGTTCATAATCAGCAGGAGTAGCACTTACATAAACAACTTGATTGGTTCTTTGAGTAAATTCTTCAAATTTTAATGGTCTATTATCAAGAGCAGATTTCATTCTAAAACCATAATTAACTAAATTCTCTTTTCTTGCTCTATCACCGTTATACATTCCTCCAATTTGGGGAACTGTAATATGTGATTCATCAATAAACATTAGATAATCATCTGGAAAGTAATCTAATAGAGTAGAGGGTGCGCTTCCTTCAGGTCTTTTATCTAAATACCTTGAATAGTTTTCTATTCCTTTAGTAAATCCAGTTTCTTGTAACATCTCTAAATCATAGTTAACTCTTTGTTTAAGTCTAGCAGCTTCCATAAGTTTTCCATTTTTTTCAAAATCTTTAACTTCTATATCTAAATCAGTTCTTATCTCTTCAAAGCTACCATTAATCTTTTCTTGAGGAGATACATAGTGTTTAGATGGAAAGATAATTGTATCAGGTAGTGAATCTATTACTTCACCACTAATTGGATTTAATAGTTTAATGCTCTCTAGAGTTTCTCCAAAGAATTCTAATCTAATAGCTCTATCATCTGAAGTTGTTAAATTAATATCAATATTATCTCCTCTAACTCTAAAAGAACCATGACTAAAATCATTAGTTGTTCTTTCATACTGCATATCTCTTAATTTTACTAACACTTTTTCTCTATTAACATTTGTACCAACTTGTAGATCTAATCTTAAAGAGTTGTAATCATCTGGATCTCCTAAACCATAAATACAACTTACAGTTGATACAATAATTGTGTCGCGTCTGGAAAGTAGAGACTGAGTTGCTGTATTTCTATACCTCTCTATATATTCATTAATATCAGAATCTTTTTCAATGTATAAATCTCTTTGAGGTACATATGCTTCTGGTTGGTAATAGTCATAGTAACTTACAAAGTATTCAACAGCATTTTCTGGAAAGAATTCTTTAAATTCAGCATATAACTGAGCTGCTAGTGTTTTATTATGGGATAGTATTAATGTTGGTTTATTTGTGTTTTGAATTACATTAGACATTGTAAAAGTTTTACCACTTCCTGTTGCTCCAACTAATGTTTGGTGTTTAATTCCATTATTTACTCCCAAAGTTAATAGATCAATAGCTTGTGGTTGATCTCCTGCAGGTTTGTATTTTGAAACTAATTTAAACATACCCCAATTATATCAGTTATATACCATTTATCTATTTAATATATATTAATAAATACTTATCTGTTACCTATATACATTGACAATAGAGGATTTAAGGGATTAAAATCCGTGTAATTATTAAATGTTATGCCACCCATTCAACCACAAGTTCCAGAGTATCCAGAATCTTTTGATGATAGAAAAAGAAGATTAGCAAATAAAATCAAAGATATTTTAAGAAATGTTTTAGGTTTAACTTTATCAGATATTGAATTAAATGCAGAAGGAATTAATGAAAATACATTTACAAAACTATTCCTAATTAAATTTATTCCAGGGAATGATTCTAAATTAGAAGGTAATAATTTAGAGAGATATTTACAAGAGGTTGAACTTAATCTTTATACAAGTATGGAAGGTAAAATTAGTGGCTACAGGACCTTTATTTTTACTCAAATAATTAAAAAGATAAGAATGCTTATTGAACTTAGAAAATTGTTCTTTTTAATGAATAAAGATTCAATTTTAAATTTCTATAACACAGATCGGAACAAACCTAATTTAACAGCAATCTATGCTGAGATTAAATGGAGAGAAATTAATTTACCTGCAGATGATCCTAGTATAATCAATTTATCCCCAGACGATCTTAAAGACTTGTTAGATTTTGATTTTGTAAATCAAGATCAATTTGTAGAATTTATTCAACAATTAAATATTGGTATATTAAATGTTCCTCTAGCTATAACATTAGAAGGTGTTACAGGTTTAGTTAATCTTAGTGACGAGTTTAAATTAGTCGTAGAAAACGATCAGAGATTTGGGATTCACACAGAAGTTATGGTTGATCCTAGATTAACAAATCCGAAAGATAGAAAAATGGGAGGTCATAAAGTTACTATAGGTCCAGACTATACAAGATCTGTAAAAAAAATCACTAGATTGTGTGAAAATATATTTGTTCCAAAAGTTGAGTATAGAAGATCAAATAGATTAGGGGAGGTCGAAACCTCTTCAATATTTTCCCATCTAATTGCTCAATATAGTGCCCTACATACAAGTGGACAAGCACTTGGAAATATATATGGCTCACTTTTTGTAACCTCGGAATTACCTGGAGTTATTACAAGAGATAGTGTTATATTTCAATTTTCAAATTCTTCAAATGCTAGTAGTGCTAGATTAGATGATAAAGATAATCCTATTTTAAATGAGAGTATTGATTTTTATATTAAATTTGCAAGAGATTTAAATGATTTATTAAGAATAATAGAAGTTGCACTATCAGGTGACTTTGTACTTACAGCAAGAGAAAAAGCATACTGTAAAGGTGTCCTTTTAAATTATATAAAGAATGTTACAGATCATATTAATAATCTTAATTTACTTTTTAACTCAAAGATAATAAATTCAGTGAAATTTGGATTTAATGTTAAAGATGTTATTGATAAATTGAACACTGTTTTTGATTAAAAACATTTTGAGATTAAGGTTTTTTAAGTTAAAATTAAACTATAGGTTAATTTAATAACATGGTAGCAACAATGCCTGAACTAATAAAAAATAGACTTTCAACTTATTTGGAAGGATTGAATGTTAATGATATTCGTACTAAGTTAAGGGATAGTCATCAATTTGTTGAATTTGATATTTCAATTTCTGAAACCCTAACTCCAGAAAGTTACTCTTGGCCTGAATCTTACGAAGTAGATTCTCCAACTTTTGAAAAGAGCAACAGGGCACACTTTGAATTTATAAGGATTATGCTTTCAGATACTGAGGTTTCAAGACAAGAGCTAAAGGAACTTATGGCATATCTATTAACTGAAGACGATGGAAGAGAAGTGTATAGAAAATTAACTGAAGGGATAATGTTTAGTATTGATACAGTTGGTAAAGTAACACTTAGTATAGGAGAAATTGTAGAAGCTTAATTATTATATTAAATGAAATGATAGCAAATATTAGTGGGAGTCATTCCTTAGAAACTATTTCTCTCAAAGGTAAGGAATCAAGTATAGATGAGAGTACAATAAGAGAGCTAATGTCTATAGGTATTAATGAGGAAGATATAAAATCACTAGCTATTAGAATAAAAGCAGAGGATGTAACTAATGATGATTATTATGATTTTAGTGCTATGAATTTTATATCTGCTGAAGATTGGTTAGATGATAATGGCTATCCTCTAGATACTCCCGGTATTAAAACTTCTGAGGATATCTTTATTGAAGAGGTTAAATCAATGTTGGATGAACGTGAGGTTACCGATGTGGAAAGAAGAAAGAGAGCCTTGATATTATTATCCCAATTATTCTCTGTAGAGCAAAATGGTAGATTTTCATATATAATGCCCTCTGTAGAAGTAAAAAAGATCTTACCTGAAGCATAATCAGAACTATGAGCGACAAACCAAATGAATTGCATGAAGGTAGGCTAGTGGAAAATCCATTTCCTAATAGGAATCAAATAATTATCAGTCATTACAAAAAGATTGTAAAAGTATTTACAGATATTATCGGTGATTTTCCTGAATTATCAGATGTCGTCCAGATATCTCAACCAAAAAGAAAAATAGATATATTTAAGGATGAATTTCCAACCATAGTTGCAGTATTGCCAATTGATTTTAAAATTAATATCCTAAAAGCAAAAGCTAATAGGGTTACAATTGATAATCTATTCAATAAAATTCTTAATTTATCTACAAGTAGTAAAGCTTTAGACAAACTTCGAAAACAAATACGAAAGGCAGGAGAGATACGAGTAAAATTATTACCTTTATCTTTCCTATTAAATTCTGAACTTAGAGATTTATCACTTCAGGAATTAATTTCTATGCTTGAACAACATATTACAACTAAAGATCCCGAAGATAAAAAAGATACAATAAAAGATATACTTCGCTTCTTAAGAGCTAATGATTTTATAAGCTATGATAAGATTGTAGACACTCAAAAACTTCGCTCATTTATTATAGATAGTTTAATCAGTTTCAATCTGGATATTGTAATGAAGAGAATAGAAATTCCTGAACAAAGACCAGAAGTAGCTACTTTTATAAATGATACAGAAAATTATGAGATGTTCGCATATAGAGGTATTAACACTCTAACTGCTTTAGACCTAGAGGAAAGAGCTTCAAGAGCTTATAACCCTGAGAATATAGAGTCAATTACATCATATACGTATTTAGATAGGAATATAGAATTCTTTAGAACATTAGTTCGAAAGGTTAATATATTTCAAAGACCTGCTGAAGGAAAGCCAGAAATTCTTAAAATGTTATTTAGAGAAATAGCAAAGATTCATGCTGGTGGATTAATACATGGAGATCTACATGGGGGAAATATAGGAATTGAATGGGATGTAGAAGGTCATCCAATAATATTCATTGATATGAGTAGAGGTGGAGGAATTGAGAACTTAGTAGGAGAAAAAAGAAGAAAAATAATGGGAGAAGAAAGCTTTGATGAAGCAGTTTTATGGGATTTAACAATTTTTGCTTCTCACGGTTTGAAAAGAATTAAGAAAGCAATGAAACAAACAATAGATGAAGTATATTTAACAGAATGTATTTATGAATATTTAGATATTTTCCCTATAGGGAAAGGTAGGGATAGTGAGGAATTGAGAAATAAAATCTTTAACAGAATACGAGCAAATGTATTTGCAGACTAACCCTTACACACCTTACTCCATTCACTATCTAAATAACATAAATCATTTTTAGATTTACATCTATATCTACCATGAAATATTAATCTTAATGACATATCATTGTATTCATTTCTTTTAAATATATTCATTAAATCTATCTCTATTTTTTTAGGATCACTATTCTTACTTAACCCTAATCTTTGAGATACTCTAATAACATGAGTATCTACAACAAATCCTTCACTATCTACTTTAGTTAATTCCCAAGGATTTAATAAATTAAACTCATCTGAAGTTAATATTGGACTACCTCTTTTATCCAAGTTTTTACTAAACCATTCATTAATAACTACATTACCTACTTTTCTACCTACACCTGGTAATTTAATTAAATCTTCTAATTGAGAAGGAACTATACCTTTAAAGTTATTAATAATCATTTGAGAGGCTTTAATTAAGTGATTAGCTTTTGTTTTATTATAGTTAATAGGTCTAATATATTTTAATAACTCTTCAACAGTTGTATTACTTAAATCATTAAAACTTTTATATTTCTTAAAAAGTTCTTTAGTTACTTTATTTGTTACTTCATCTGTAGTTTGTGGGGAGAGTAGTACACTTACAAAGAGTTCATAAACGTTTTTATGATTTAATGGAGTAATGACTAATGGATAATCTCTAATTAATAACTTTTTTATTAATTCTAATCTATCTTTATTAATACTATTTAATTAACCATAGAGATTATACACTGAGTAAACTCTATGATTCTTTATTATTTAATATTGCAACAATAAGTTCTGCTGTAGTTTCATCTTTACCAAAACTCTCACTTATTTTTATTACTGCATCAACTAATAATCTATCATTAGCTTTAAGGAATCTCTTCAATTCATGAACCTTTTCAAGAAATTCTAAAGCATAGGTTCTATTAGATCCACCTTCTACATACACTACATTGATAATATTATGATGTAATACTACTAAATCTCCTATTATTTCATTAAGCTTTTCTAAATTACCTTCATCAACTACTTGAGGCATATCCATGGTATCTGTCATATTTGTAGAATAATTACATATAAAGTTAAATGATTTTAACAATATGAGAGTTAAATATAAATAGGATATAATTATATATGGATAAAGAGGTAATAGAGTTTTTAAATAATCAAAAACTATTAAGTATAGCTACAATTAATAATGAATTACCTTGGATATTTAATGTGTATTATTCAATAGATAAGAGTTTTAATATATATTTTGTATCTCCTGAGGGTAATAATCATAGTAAACATATTAAATTAAATCCTAATGTATCATTTACAAGTGTTTGGTTTGATAATAGTAATTTAGATAATAGAAAATCAATTCAAGGTAGAGGTGTGTGTAGTAAAGTAAGTAATATTAAAGATGTAACTCACTCTTTAAGTATACATTTAAAAAAGTATCCCGAGTGGTCACAGTTTATTAATTTAAAGAATATATTAAATAAAGTAATAGAATCTAGAGTATATGTTATTAAACCAACATATATTAAATATTGGGATGATGAACTATACGGAGAGGAGGGTATTAGAGAGTTTAATCTTTAAAATATTCTTTAGTTTTTCTAAGTAAGAAATATATTGAATAATAATAAAGCTAAGAGCGCAGCAGCTCCCCAGATGGGAAGGATTAGCAAACTGGTACCTTGTTTAAATATATTTTTCCTATAATATAACCAAAAGCTTTCTCCATAAAGATTTCTCAGTTTCATAGATAACTTACCTTCTAAAACAATGCCTGTAATTGATGTAAATATAAAGTAAATAGCTAAGAAAGGATTATTAAATGTATATATAAAATATAATATAGGAACCCATATCATTAGAACAATTATAGTGTACTTATAATCTTGAAATCCATTAGTCTTAATTGATCTACCTCGTATATACTGAACAAAACCAAATATAAACAGAATGATAAGCGCAGTTAGCAGTGATATGAAAGACAGATCTTTTAATAAAGGTAAAATATCTACTGTTGGAAGTGCCATAGCAGGAAATAAAAGTGTGAGGAATTGCCATGAACCATAAAAATAAAGACCTGCAGCTGCCCAGTATGGGAATATAAACCAACTTGTAAATCCTAAAAGATTTGCTTTGAAATATCTGTACAATCTCGATCCTGTTAAAACGTACCATATTAAATCAAATAAGAACTCGCATCCCATTCCTATTATTGCGAAAATAATAGTATATTTGAAAACATTGTTTATTCCTAGAACAAACTCTGAAATAAATGGTATGCCTAGAAATATTATTAAAACAAATATTTCTACGATTATGTCCTTATTTGCTAACTTATCTTTATACCTTCTTCTTAGTATAAAAGTTACTATTCTTAATAAAAACAACATTATAAAACCCTGAAACCATGCATATGAGAACAATTTATATAATAGCTCCATAAAGAAATAATTAATTATTAAATAATAATCTATTTTAGAATAAAGTAGAAGCTATTAATCTTTAATATATTCTTTAGTTAATTCATCTCTAACTTTATCACTTAACCATATTTTTATTAATGATTGATATGGCACATCTCTTTTTAATGCTTCTGAGTTAATAATATCTATTAAATAGACAGGCATTCTGATTGTTAATGGTTTAGTAGATAAATTTAAATTAGGGAATACTGTTTTCTTACCCATTACAAAATACTTATGAGTGTCTACACTAGACCAGAATTCTCTTTCTTCATCTTCATTTTTAAATTTAGGTATTTTTTTTAAATTTCTCATATGTACATATTGATTAAATACATATATTTTATTACAAAATTAATTTATGTAAATACTTTGTAAGATTAAAAATTTATTATCTTATATGACATATAGCAAAGAGGAGATAATAAAAAATTGGATTGAGCAATCTGAGATTAATTGGAAAACTGCAAAGATTCTTTTAAAAAATAAAGACTATTATTCCTGTTTATTCTTCTGTCATCTAACTCTTGAAAAACTAATTAAAGGATTAATTATTAAAAATACTGATATTTTACCTTTGTATTCGCATGAATTACATAAATTAGCAGTGCAATCTAAGATTACTTTATCCCAAGAACAAAAAGAACTACTTGTAGAGTTTACCGAATTTAATATAAATACTAGGTACTTTGATCAAAAGAATAAATACTATAAGAAATGGAATAAAGAATTCACTTTCTATAAATTTAAACAATGTGAGATAATTGTTAAATGGCTAAGAAAAGAGTATCTAAAAAAGTATTAGGTAAAGTTAATAAATATATATCTTTGTTAAAAGAAGATGGTTTAACTATAGATATGGTATATATATTCGGATCTCAAGTTAAGGGTAATACACATAGTGGTAGTGATATTGATTTATGCATAGTTTCGGATAAATTTAGTAATAATTTTGACGATATACATTATTTAAATTCTCTTAAATATAAAACAGATGAATTAATAGATATTGAAGGTCATGGATTTAATAACTATGACTTTAATAATCCATACCTAAGCTTACCTCATGAGATTAAAACTACAGGTATTAGAATTATTTAATCAAGAAATACTATACTTTTAACTACATCATCACAATTTAATAGACCTGTATCTGTTTTTAATTCACAAGTTATTAACATACCTCTAGATCCTTCCATATATTCAGGTGTATTAAATAATATTGGTCTAGCACAATCTGTTGAACTTCCAGTTGTAGTTAAACAATAACCAACTGTCTCATCAAAAATATTAGTATAAAATACTGTTCCATCATTTTTGGTAACTCTATAAATATCTCCATAACTTTCATCACTTTCTACAAATACTTTACTGTCATATGTATAACTTGGTGATTCATAAGGTAATGAGAAATTAATACTTAAGTTATCAGCACTTATTAGAGATCCTATATTTCTTGAAGTACTGCTGTCAGATATTTTTACATCTTTGGGAAATTGTGCAGTGAAGAGCAAGTCAGTAGCTCCAAATCCATATCTACTACCTTCTAATGTTATAGTTTTAGTTACAAATGTATCTTCTTCAGTATCATCTACTTCAATATCTTCATCATCCTCTTCATCCTGAGTATCAGTAGCTATTGGAGGTATTAGATTAGGTTCCACCAATTTATATGATATTAATAACCCTGCTACAAAACTTACAAACATTAAAAATATTACTAATAATGTTATTAATATATATTTAATTAAGTTATTGTTACTCTTAGTAACTACAGTATTCTGATTTTCCATAATATATTTTTTAAATATACAATATTAACATCTTATTTTATTGAAAAACAGATATTTAGGGCACTTATTATCCCTCAATAACTGAGGAAGGAATAGTTCCATTACTTACTGCTTCACAAAAAGGTCTAAAATCATTATTTACTATTCCCTCGATATTATATTGATTACGATATGCTGTAATTATCGGACCACCTTCATTTCTTATATCCGTTAATTCTTGCCTAAGTCCATCCTCATCTTGATGATATTTTGCAAATAAATACTCCCATAGTAATGGGAAAAGTAATCTTTGATAAGATTCTTTCTTTTCTAACTTAGTCATATAGTCTGCTGTTTTTGATTCTTCTCTAGCCTTAGTTATTGCACCAACAATTTGATCATCCTCTCTATGTAAAAACATCAAGATATCTCTTATAGTTTTTTCAAATTTAAAACCTAGATCTCTCTCCTCAATACTTTTTTCTCCTTTAGGCATATATTTATTAATTAACTTTGGGATAATACCATAGTGATAATGGTATTTAAAAGAGTAATTTATTGATAAATAGATATATGTATAGATATAATCCAGTAATTAATTAATATAAATGAGAATAGGATTAGATTTTGATGATACTATAGCAGATGCTTTAGGATTAAAAAGAAGTTGGATATCACAAAAATTTAGCATACCCCTCGATCAACCTATAGATACTAAAGATCCAAAATACAAAGAGAGTAAAAATGAAATGTATAGAGATAGAGAATTCACTTTAGAATATTTAAAACCTCGGGTAGGATCACTTGAAGCTATATCACAATTAGTTAGAAGTCATGACCTTTCTATTGTAACTTCAAGAAGTGGAGATGTATTAGGTATTGCTAGAGATTGGTTAAATATTAATGGGGTAGAAAATTTAGAAGTTAATGGGGTAGGGTATGGTAATTCTAAATTAGATGCATGTAGAGAATTAGATATATTCGTAGATGATGAATTAAGAAAGTTAGTGAATTTAGTGGGAAGTGTAAAACATTTATTTATTATCACTACTGAAGAGAATAAGGATGAGCAATTACCAGAAGGTATTAAAAGAATAGATAGTCTTGAAGATTTAATTGTGTTTATATCTATATTGGAGGGGTAATATTCGAATCTTATGAATAATATTTTAGGAAAGAACAACTATAGTCCAACACCAATAGTGTTAGATGGTGAAAATTTAATATATTTAGGTGTGCCTTTAAAAGATAGAGTAATGAATACTCTTGAAATTCAAATTCCCAAAACTCCTCATATTTTTAAAGTCCACCGATTGAAGTTTAATAATGATATTACTATTGTGTACGAAGATGTCGTTATTGCCACAGCTCATGGAGGTCTTAAAATAATTGACGGTAAATACCATTGGATTTTTGATGATGGGCAATTAGTTGGGGATGTAATTGATAAGTTTAATGACCAAAGTGAAACCCCAGTTGATTTTGTAATAGCTTGTTCAGGAAATTACTTTGATCCAAATATCTCAATGGGCCTAAGACCTCTAGAAACTCAGGTTTCCGAACTAGAAATATATGGATTACCTAAGGGTAGTAGTTATATTTTAGGGGAAAATATTCGAATTCAATCTTCTGTACTTCCAATAAATGATATTATTTGTCTAAATATCAACTGTGATTTAAGTAAACTAAGAAATCCAAATGCAGTTCTAAGAAGGAAATCAGAGTTAGAATGGAGAGAGTTGTAGGTTAGAGTTTTAAATTGAAAATAACTAATTATAAATGAATATATTAACTTCAAAAGAAATATATTATTTAAATAGAGCAGTAGAACTAGCTACAATTGCAGGGTTAAATGGTAATCATCCTTGTGGTAGTGTAATCATTGATAAAGATTTTAATGTAGTTTGTGAAAGTGGTAATGAAGTATTTAGCCTTCCAGATATTACAGCTCATGCAGAAATGCTTTGTTTAAGAAGGGGTGGTATTAAGTTTTTAGATAAAAGTAAAGATATGGGATATACATTGTTTTCTTCTCATGAACCATGTGCAGGTTGTTCATTCTATATCGCTAGAACTAGTATTAAAAAAGTTGTATATGCATCTAGGGATAGATATAGAGCAGGTTTAAGTATGTTAAAAAATAACAATGATTATATTGAATACTTTAAAGGTATAGAAGTTATTGAGGAACCAGATACTGTTTTAAGAGATAAGGCTATGTTAATTATGCATAATTACTTTATATCTAAAGGTAGAGTAGATAATGCTAAGTATTTTGATCCAAAGTTATTAAAATAAGAAAACTATACAAGTTCCTGCTAGAATAATTTAATAAATTTGATTGTTATTTAATGATTAAAATAGTAATAGTCGGAGCAGGTCTTTCAGGTTTAACAACTGCTTATAAACTTTCAAAAAGAGGTAATTATAATGTAACACTACTTGAAAAATCAGATTACTTAGGTGGAAGAGTAAGAACTGTTAAAGTAAATAACATAGATGTAAATGTAGGTGGCTTTATAATATTCCCATGGTATAAATATTTAAGAGACTTCATAAGAGAACTAGATTTAGAAAACAAATTAATAAAATTTAATCCATTATCAAACTTCTGGTTAATAAACGAAGAGTTTATTAGGAATAACTCTCTTAAATTTAATCTAAGTCTATATCAAAAGATTCTACTATTTCTAAAGTTCTTACCTTACATTTTTAATTACCCTACCTTATTTTACAAACCTAAGGGTAATGAAATGACTAGTGAAGTTTTACAAAAAGTTGTTCCTAAAACTCATACGCTTTATAGAGTTATAAAAGCTTTCTTTGAAGGATTTACTTATCAATCTCTAAATAAACTTCCATTTAAAAATGTAGTTAGTGTTTTTTATATGATACTTTTTGGAGGTAATGTTAATAAATCAGAGATGTTTAATTCAAACGAACTTATCCTCACTTTAAAAAATAGATTAATAAGTAAAAACGTTAATATCTTAACTTCAAAAAATGTTACATCTATAGTTAATAATGAAGTTAGCTGTAGTGATGGCTCTATATATGAATACGATAAATTAATACTAGCTACTCCTAATCTTGAGTTTTTTAAACATTTAACAAATATATCTGAGTTTGATACAACTCATTTCTATGCTGTAATTATTGAATTAAATGAAGAACTTAAAATTAATAATCAAGAATGGTCATCATCATTTCATGAACCAATAGGATTAGATTATGAAATTACTAGTATGATTAATTTAGAGTGGATGACATTTAAAAAATTAAATAGAAAGTATATATTAGTTAATCTTAAATCGTTAAAAAGAGTAGAGTTATCTAAAAAAGAGATAAGTAATGTTTTACAATCTGAGATATATAGAATATTTAAAAAATATACCATTGAGAAAATCCATAATATTACTTACTGGGAAAAGAATATGCCAGTTATAAATAATAGCGATATTAATAGTTTAAGAGGTATTCAAGGTAAGAATAATATATATTTTACTGGAGACTTCATGTCTTTTCCCTCAATGGAGAGTGCTGTATATAATGCAATGGAGGTAGTTAAGTTAATTTGAAATGGTGAGCGGTGTTCAACTACCACGAAACCACCTGTGTCGTCAGTTAAAAAGGAATATAATCTGGGTTTGGTGATTTCGGATATTGATAAGAAGATTAAGAGAAGTGGAGCCTGATTGATCTACTGCACAATACTTCATAATTTATTAATTTTTCAATCGTAAGGTTTTGTAACCCTACCTATAAAAGCACCCAGGCTATCTACTATTGCGCCTAAACCTTTTCCTTCCACTATTGCTGATCCACTCAATACGTTGCCTGGAAAGGACTTCCCATCGAGGTTATTGTGTGGAAAAAGAGTTAGTACTTGTCCATAAGGAATTAATCCGTATCGTTCGCATAATGATTCCTGAAGTTTAAGTTCATCTACAGTTAAGTAGTCCTCGAGAGTTTGAAGGTTTTTTCCAAATACTGTGGATCCACTAGAAGATAAGATATCTTCCATCATTGCTCTAGCCCTGGCTGTAGTGTAACATGCTCCAACAAGAACTTGTCTGTGATTTCTATAATGAAATTTGGGTCGAATATGGTTTTCAATATATGCCTTTATCTGTGAACCTGAGAATGCACCGTCTTCAAGAAAAACCACCTGTTTAATATTTGCTAATCTATTTTCAAATTCAGGAAAATAGTTGGAACCAATATTTAGAATAGCTGCTGGCTTAAACTTTAAGTAAGGTAATACTAAATGAGCCATGTACTCACTACTCCTACCGGGTTCGATTAGTAATACGTAGTCAGAACTAGAAATTTGGGCATTTATTTTCTCGGCAAACTCAGCTATATCCTGATTAAACTCTTCCAATGAAAATAGCCTAATATTACTAAGTAATTTTCTTGCAAGATCCCTTCCTTCTTCAGATGCATGAATGTTGACCCATTCTTCTGCTAAATTCCAATCAATTGTTCTTGGCTCAATCTCTTTATATTTCCTATTTCTCATATAGTCATCTAAATATATTCCATATTCCTCTTTATAAAAATATTCTTCAGGTTTTCTCCATAAATGCTGCATAATCTAAATTATATTTCTTTCTATCAGATATATCTACAAATTTACTTAGTGAATTTAAACTTATATTATTTTTAGGTTTCTAAATATTATAAGATTTAGATTTATTTAAGACCTAGCCTTGGAGATTTAAGGTAGACAAAGAAAAATTGGTGAGAAGGGACTATTTACCCAGAAACCGACTTTAACTCCTAGAAACGAATTTAATCTCGTTTTCATTATTCCTGATGTGGATAAGAAAATTAAAAGAATTGCAACCAATCATTTATCTTCATATAATCTATGAATGAAACCAACTCTCAATATTGATAATGCTGTAAGAATATTAGAAAATACATTCGGATTTAAAATTATAAATCATACTCTTCCAACCGAAGGTGCTGACAGCTTAATTATATTAGTAAAACTGGATGACCTTACAGAATGTGTAATAAAGATTGGTGGAGGTGCTGATGTAGATGCTCAAGTTCTTCAAGATCTTTCTAAATATGATATTAAAGTACCTAAATGTCTATATGCTCAAATAGTTAAGTTTAATGAAGGTGAAGAATTTGTATTAATTATGTCAAAGATGGAGGGAACTCTATTAAGATATATAGATTTAGCAGATAGATACAGATACATTCCATTGGTGATAAGTGAGATGCATAAATATCACGCAATTAAATCAACTCTACCAGGTAAATATAGTTTAGTTAATTCTGGTAAATCTGAGCCATTTATAGATTCTTTGGCGAAAATGTTCATTGAAGTGGATTCAACTTTAGATTGGGGAGCTGTGAAAAATACAAATCTAATCGACCTTAATCTATTGTCTCAAGCTAGACAATTTGTTGTAGAAGAACTTTCAAAGATCAACCTAGATAGCTATTCCCTACTCCAATGTGACATGCATCAATCAAATATATTTGTAAATGAGACGAAAGTTACTGGAATAATTGATTGGACTTATGCTAGATATGGAGACCCTTTGTATGATTTTGCACTATTTCACTTCAACATTTTGAAGCATATGGATGAGAAAGCTATTTTGGCTTATCACGGTGCTCTAAATTTAAGTCCTTTTGATCAACATAAAGAGCAAGTCTATCTTTTATGTTGGGTTTTAGAAAATTTATATGACTATATTTTGGATAGTGATACTGGGAGAATATCTTTTGCACTTGGGATTATAAATCAAGTATTGGGTAAATAGGAAATTTGGTGCCAGGGGACGGACTTGAACCGCCGACACAGGGCTCTTCAGGCCCCTGCTCTACCAACTGAGCTACCCTAGCATTGGTCTTTAATTATATCCTAAAGTTTAATTTTATTCACCTATTATTCACTAGTAATGTTTTAAGATAATATTAACAATTTAAAAAGTTAAGAGCTCTAACAAATTAAATTGTTGTACTGGATTAACATTCTAAAATGTAATTTAGTAAATTTTAATTATTACTTTCTTTTATGAATAAGAAATACTTAGTTGCAGGAATTGCAACAATGGCCTTAGGGGCTAGTGTAATATTACCTTTAGCAGTATCAGCTGATGATACTGTAAATACAGATACAACATTTATGCAAAGACTTGCAAATAAGTTAGGAATAAATGTTGATAACGTAGAAACTGCTTTTACAGAAACTAGAGAAGAGATACATAGTGAAAGAGTAGTAGAGAGAGAAACTAATATATCTAATGCCCTAAGTAATGGAACACTTACACAAAGACAAGCTGATATATTAAATGCAATAGATGATGCTATGTTTTCTTTAAGAGGAGTGAGAAGTGAAGAAGATAGAGAAGCTTTTAGAGATTTATCTCCAGAAGAAAGAAGAACTCAAATGGAAACTGAGTTAGTTAATGCCCTAAATAACGAGGGATTAAATACTACAACCGAAGAACTTGAATCAACCAGAGAGGCTGCAAGAAATGCAGATATTATGGAAGGATTTAAAGGAAGAGGTATGGGTAGAGGTATGGGTCTTTAATTTATTAATTAAATCAAGTATTTAAGGAGGGCTTTTTAGCCCTCCTTAATATATTCATATTTACTGTACTAATACTTTTAAATAATATATGTTAAAATTAAAGACTCTAAGGGCAGTTAGCTCAACTGGTTAGAGCAATTCGTTTACACCGAATAGGTTGGGGGTTCGAGTCCCTCACTGCCCACCACTTTAATCCCCTCGTCATTTGTAAATATATTAAATATATATTATCCTTAGGTATTAAATATTATTGATTTAGTATGAAAGTTGCTATTGTAATTATTCTAATATTACTTTTATGTTGTTGTGTAAGTGTATTAGGAGGTTTTGGTTTATTTGGTAATTTAGCCCTAAATGGAAGTTGTGTATGGAGAGGTCCATTTGTAGAAGAAGGTAACGCAGTTAAAGAGTGTAAAAGTGCTGTAATTGATAATGATGTTGAAGATGAAGAAGATACTGACACTTCTGAATTACTAACATATATTGGAGATCACTCAGATAAATTTACTTTTAAATATGATTCATCCCTAGATTTAGAAGAATCGTATAGTGAGAATTCATTAGTAACATTATCTAAAGAGAATCTTGTAGCTACAGTAGATAGCCTAAGTATAATTCAAACTGATTACGAAGAGATGGATTACTTCACTTGTTATGATTATGCAGAAACAGTTTATTCTACAATAACTACAATGGATGATAGTAACTTCTATAGCGATGTAACTACAATTGATGGTCATGATGTTTGTATTTACTACTATACTTCTGTCGGTCCAAGTGGTATTGAAATTTATCAAAGACAAGCAATCTATCAAGTACCTGAAGATTTAAAAAACTATGTTTTAACTCAAACTTATGCAGTAGGATCTAGTAATTCAACACTACTAAATCAGGTATACAATAGTTTTGAAGTACTGTAAAAGTTGTTTAATTATTTAACCAATAATTTTGAAATAGGTAAGGTATATACCCTTAATGGTGGAACTTTTACTATTACCTCTTTAACTGATTCAAGTTTTCAAGATACTATTGTTGATAGTACTTTAAGGGTAAGTGCACAAATAGTTATTGAAAACTTAGAAGGTATCCCGGTTACAAAAAGTATTAGTTTTCCTATTAGAGAAAGTGATTTACACATTCTTTTGGGAAAAATTGATGAAGGTATAAATATATATAAATTAATTCAACTAATTCCTAAAGAATCATAGGTGTTTACCAATTCAAATCTTAATGTATAATAGCCATATATTATGGTTAATAAATATATATGTCATCAATTAGAATATATGGTGGTAGAGCGTTAAAGGGAGAAGTAACTCCAATGCCAAATAAGAACTCTATACTTAAACTTATTCCTGCCAGTGTTTTAGCTAGTGAACCTGTTGTAATACATAACGTACCTAAAAGTCCTTCAGTTTCTGTTTTACTACAAACTTTTAAAGCAATAGGAGGTAAAGTTAGTTACTTTAATGGTACTAGTATTAAATTAGATCCTAGAGAAATTAATAAATATGCTATTCCAGATGATTTAGCAATGAAAGAGAGATCTACATTAATATTTTTAGGAGCATTGTTATCTAAATTTAAAAAAGCTTCTATTAGAGATAGTGGTGGATGTAAATTAGGTAATAGACCACTAGATACCATGTTTCAAGGATTAGAGTCATTAGGTGTTGAAGTAGATAGAAATGATGGTTACAAATTAAGTACTAAAGGATTAAAGGGAGATAATGTTTGGTTATTAGAAGCAAGTGTAACTGGAACTGAAAACTTAGTAATAGCAGCTGTTAAAGCTAGTGGAACTACAGTAATTTACAATGCAGCATGTGAACCTCATACTCAAGATTTATGTAACTTTTTAGTAAGTCTTGGAGCAGATATTAAAGGTATTGGAACAAATAGATTAGAAATAACTGGTGTTGAATATTTAAGTGGAGGAGAGTGGAGTGTACAACCTGATCATATCGATATTGGGGGGTTAATGGTTGCTAGTGCAATAACTAATGGAGAGATATTAATTAAAAATTGTAATCCATCTTCATTAACACAGATAATTAATAACTATGCAAAATTAAATTTAAAGGTAAAAATAGAGGGAGAAGATATATTAGTTCCTAGTAATCAGAATTTAATAGCTAAACCTAACTTTAAAGGTGATATGGATAAGATTAAAGATGAACCATGGCCAGGATTCCCTGTAGATTTAGTTCCTCAAGCCCTAATTTTAGCTCTTAAAGCAAAAGGATCTATTAGAGTGTATTCAAACATGTATGAAGTACAATTAATTGAGTTATTTGCTGAACTATTTAAAATGCATGCTAAGTTTACATTAACTAATCCTAATCAAATTATTACTTTTGGACAAACTGAATTTATTGGAGCTAGAGTTAATGCTTCAACCATACTACAGTGTACTCATGCTCTTGTATTAGCAGGATTATCAGCTAAAGGTGTAACTGTTGTAGAAAATTCAGATATTATCTTTAGAAGGTTTCCTGAACTTATACAAACATTTAGTAGTTTAGGTGCTAAGATAGAAAAAATTAGATAATTAAACATGGATACAAGATCTTTAAGTAATGGGAGGATAAGACCTCGTTTAGAATTATTAAATATCCAAACGATTTTAGATAACATTCCATTTAAGCGTTCAGATATTTCAGAATATCTGATGGATCCTTATACTGTAAGGATAACTAGAGGCAACACTGTTTATGATGTTGTAATAACTAACAAAGTAACTATTGCAGGTAAAATCTTTTTTGAATATGTAGAAATAAATACTTCTGGAAATCTAATTGCAATTGATGAATTAATCCCATGTACATCAATTACAGAGGGTGGTGATGAAAAAGGTAATGAGTTTGATATTCCTAAAAGGTATTCAGAAGTTTATAGTAGAGATTTCCCTTTAAATGAATATTATTCAATTCAAGAATCTTAATTATTATTATTAAATATATGACAGATCAAATAGTTCCAGAACAACTATCAAATACCTTAGAGGTAATGAGAACTACACTTAATAGACTGAAAGAAATATCAGATAAAATTCTATCTAGTGGAATTCAATCATTAACTCAAGAAGAGCTTGATTTTATCGAAACCTACAATAGTAGACCTTTAGTAGTTGATATTGCAAGTTCTACAGCTCCTTTCGAGGCACATAGAGCCATTGTATATAATCCTGCAGTTAGTATGGAATTTAATATTTTAGCTGTTGGGAAAGAACGTAATATTCAAAATGCTTTTACTGTTCAAGATATACTAGATGGAGAGGTTAACTTTGGAGGAGTTCACTATAAATTTAAATTAGTTGGGTTTTCAGAAACTCCTATAACTGTTGAGGAGCAATAGATTAACTTACAGTTAAATTTAAGAGTCATGAAAATACATAAACTACCACAAGAATTAATAGATTTAATAGCTGCAGGAGAAGTGGTAGAGAGACCTTCATCTGTAGTTAAAGAATTAATGGAAAATAGTATAGATGCAGGTAGTAACAAGGTGATTGTTAAAATTAAAGATAGTGGTAATAGCTTAATAGAAGTTAGTGATAATGGTATAGGCATGAATAAAGAAGATGCCCTATTAGCCTTTGTTCAGCATGCTACATCTAAAATAAATGATATTAATGATTTAAATAGTATAAATACATTAGGATTTAGAGGAGAAGCATTAGCTAGTATATCTTCAGTTTCTGAAATAGCCCTAATTGATACAAGAAGTGTAAATAGCGAGGGAGTAATAGTTAAAAGAATAAATAACGAGATTAAAAGTGAAGAAAGTCTTAAAAGTGATAATGGTACAACAATACAGATAGTTAATTTGTTTAATAAAGTACCTGCAAGAAAAAAGTTTTTAAAAAGTGGAAGTGTTGAATTTAAACATATATCTCAAACATTTTTAAATACTAGCTTACCATTTCTTAATATACATTTTGAATTATGGCATAACGATAAGATTGTATATAAATTAACTAGTGTTAATAACTTTTTAGATAGAGTATTTGAAGTATGGGGTAAGAATATTTCATCAAATCTATTTGAAGGGATGTATGCGAGTAATACACTTAAAGTTAAAGGATTTCTTGGATCAACTAACATTGGAAGAAGAAGTAACGATATGCAATATATTTTTGTAAATAACAGGGCTGTTAGTAATAAAACAATATATAGTGCAGTTGTTGAGGGCTACCGAGGTTTTTTACATAAAGATTTAAAACCTGCATACTTTCTTTTTTTAGAAATTGATCCTGAATTAGTAGATGTAAATATTCATCCAAGGAAATTAGAAGTTAGATTTAATGATAGTAGTGAGATATTTAGAAATATATATACTCTTACTAAAAAGAAGTTAGAGGAGGAATCTAGATCGTTATTTAAATCTAATATCATGGATAATGTTAATTTAGATAGTAGTGATATTAAAGGTACCAGTAATGACAATAACTTTAAAGTTACTGATAACTATTCAAGGTTAAGTGGAAGGGGGGGAGTATATTATTCTAAGAGTAAAAGTGGTTCTATTAAAGATGCAATAGATTTTAGTAGATTGTTAATTGAAAACAAAGATCTGGATAGTACAGATAATGATTTAAATTTAAAGAATGAGGATATTAATATTTATGATTCTACTAATTCATTTTTAAATATTAGACCCTTTCAAATATTTAATACATATATTGTAATTGAAAAAGATAACTCAATAATATTTATAGATCAACATGCAGCTCATGAGAAGATTAATTTTGAAAAGCTATACAAATCTTTAGGGAGAGTTAATACTAAACCATTACTAGTTCCTGAAGTTATTGAATTAAAACAAGCTGAAAAAGATATTGTTTTAGAATCAATTGAT
>JBGSZB010000042.1:0-19234 GCA_041750555.1 Candidatus Dojkabacteria bacterium
GCATCTTCTATAATAACTTTTTTTAATACTCTTGTGTCAGGGTTCATAGTTGTTTCCCAAAGTTGTTCTGCATTCATCTCTCCCAAACCTTTAAAACGTTGAAGAGAAGGAGCTTTAACACTCTTTCTACTAGCTAATAGAGCGTCTTTTTCATTATCATCCATAACCCAATGACTATCATTAGCTGAAAATACAACTTTATATAGTGGTGGTTGAGATACATATATATAACCTAAATCTATTAATTGCCTCATATGTCTAAAAAATAAAGTTAACATTAATGTTCTAATGTGAGAACCATCAACATCAGCATCAGACATAAGTACTATTCTATGATATCTTAATTTATTTACATCAAAAGTTTCTCCAATTCCAGCACCCAATGCTTTGACAAGATCAGCCATTGAAGGGTTAGTTAAAAACTTATCAATTCTATACTTTTCAGTATTGATTGGTTTTCCAAAGTATGGAAATATTGCTTGGTTGTGCCTATTTCTACCCTGTTTTGCAGGACCCGCAGCAGAGTCTCCTTCTACAATAAATAATTCACTAATACTTGGATCTTTACTAGAACAGTCGGCTAATTTTCCAGGTAATCCTCCTCCTTCAAATAATCCTTTTCTAATAACTGCTTCTCTTGCAGCTTTTGCAGCATTTCTTGCCTTAAAAGATACTAGTACTTTACCTAATAGCGATTTAGCGTCATTAGGATTTTCATTTAAATACATCTTTAAATCCTCTTCTACTACTCTTCTTACAATTGGAGCTATCTCTGAATTATTTAATTTACCCTTTGTTTGACCTTCAAACTGAGGATCTGATAATTTTACAGATATAACAGCAGTTAAACCCTCTCTTACATCTTCTCCACTTAATTTAATTTCTTTCTCTTTTTCATTTCCAGTTTCAAATAAATATGAGTTAATTGATTTTGTAAGAGCTGTTCTAAATCCAGATAAATGAGTTCCACCATCTATATTTAATACGTTATTTGCAAAAGCATACTCTACTGTTTTAATGTCTTCAGTAAATTGCAATGCTACTTCTACATCTACATTTTCTAATGTTTTCTTAGTATAAAATATCTCTTTATTAACAGTTTTCTCTCTTAAATTTAAATGTCTAACATAACTTTTTAAACCTCCTTCAAAAAAGAAAGCAAAATATCTATCAGTTTCTCCTCTTGAATCTATAAATTCAAATCTGATTCCACCATTTAGATAAGCATGTTGTCTTAATCTTGTATGGATTGTTTTATAACTAAATTCAGAAGATTTAAATATTGTATTATCTGGTTTAAATGTAACAAAAGTTCCAGCTAAATTTGTTTTTCCATTCTCTTTTACTTTAAATAAGGGAGTTCCTCTCTCATAATCTTGGATATATAACTTTCCATCTTTATGCACTTCAATCTTACACCACTCACTTAAAGCATTTACAACAGATAATCCAACACCATGTAAACCTGAAGATACTTTATATGTATTTTTATCAAATTTTCCACCTGCATGAAGAACTGTTGCAGCTAATTCAAGTGCACTAACTTTTTCAGTTGGATGCATATCAACAGGAATACCTCTACCATTATCTTTAACAGTTACAGATCCATCTTTGTTTAGAATAACTGTAACATCTTTAGCATATCCTGCTAATGCCTCATCAATTGCATTATCAACAATCTCCCAAATCATATGGTGTAAACCTACCTCATCTGTACCTCCTATGTACATAGCTGGCCTCATTCTGACAGCTTCAAGTCCTTTTAAAACTGTAATGCTTGAAGCACCATATTCTTTACTAGTAATGTTTTCACTCATTTTTATATATTAATAAAATATCGAAGCTTATGATTTTATCACTGAACACCTTAATTATCTAGTAATAGGATGTATTTAAAATTATATAGGTTATAAATAGTATTAGGATTTATTTTTTCTTCTTAAAGCTTCTAAATTCAGATGATAATTTATTTTTAATTGCAATTTCTAACTCTCCAATTACAGGAACGGTATAAACTACTAGTGCTGTAAGTAATACTGCAATAATACTAATTAGAACATCTTTTACCTCAGCATTTCGGTATCCTCCTGTAATAAATTGAGTATATTCTTCAAATACAGAAAAAAGTGTTGTTGCTAAAACTGAAATTATAACGACCAAAGTTTCTATAATTAATACAAATTCAGTATCCTCCATTTGTTCTCTTTTTGATCTCCATTGAGAAAGTCTTCTAACTGAAGTTTTAAGAGTAAGAATTATTGATCTGTAAAGCAATATAAACAAAATAGCATACATACTCATTCTAAATATTATTTTTACTAATTCTCCTGTTACTTCATCTCCGGCATCAAGATATGAAATTGTTGCTAACCAATAAATTAATCCAGCAAACAAAGCAGTACTACCCCAAGCATAAGCTATAAATATTGCTTTTTTCATATTAAACATTAAAAGATAAATAATCTAAAACAAGTTTAGGACTAACATTGTAATCAATTGACTTGTACGCACTTAATACTACATTAATATCAAATTCTTTGCCACTTTTTTTAATACTTTTAAGAATTTCATTAATTGCCCTTTTAACATCTTCTCTGCTTCTATCCTCTAATAAAAAGTCTTCAATACTTTTATCCCGAGAGAGATAATCATTAACAGCAAAGTCTCTAAATAAATATTCAATATGATCTGGGTCATTATCTAATACTTCAATATCCTCCTCAAAAATTAAACACCTTGATAATATTGTATCTAATATTCTATCTTTAATTTTTGTATGTAAAACTAATAATGTATTACTAAAGGGTTCTTCTAGTGTTTTAAGTAAGGAATTTTGTGCTTCATGAGTTAATTTATAACTATCCTTTATTACAATTATCTCTACTCTATCTTTCTTTAAAGATATACTTTGAATAATATTTTCTAAATCCTTTATTCCTATACTATTCTTATCACTATCTAAAAATCTATATGAGTATTCAGGAATTACGATATTAGAAAGTATATATTCTAATATACTTTTCTCCTCTACTCTTTTAGTTACAACAATCATGCTTTGAAAATTCATACCCTATTTTACTAGATATTTACTAAATTAATAAATTATTAATATTTAAACTTTTATTATTTAGAAATGTTAGCTAACTTTTCTTAAAGATTAGATATATTCCTATTTAAATTTAGCTAACTTTCCTATAGAATGATCTTGATGAAAGATGATAAAACCACCTCTGTAAAAAATGTAGATATTTCACAATCCAAGACCGATGGTGATTTAACAAAATCTAGTTCTAATGATCGTGAAAATATGGCTTTAGAAAAACCATTAGATAATAAATATTTTGATAAATACAATGAATTTATCAAAAATCAAAAAGCAACTAAAAATAGTACAAGACCAATTCCAAGCGTTAAAGGGCTAGCTAATATATTAGATGCGTTATTAAGTAAAGAATTGATAACTGTTGAACAGTACAACTCTATTAAGTTTGAATCAATAAGTACAAATAAAAGTTTTGAGGACTTAATAATAGAACAAGGTTTAGTTGGACCTAAAGAGTTAGTTAGAGTATCAGCTGAGATGAGAGGTATTGAGTTTGTTGACATAAAAGAGAAAGATATCCCAGTTGAGATATTAAATTTGATTCCATCTACTGTTGCAAGTAGTTCAGTTGCTGTTGCATATGAAGCTACTCCATATAAGATAAAAGTTGCAATGAAAGACCCCCTTGATCTTCAAAAATTGAAATACTTAGAGTCACTAATTGGTAAAAAAATAGAGGCAGTTTATGGATACGAGGATGATATTACAGCAATAATAGATACTAAATATGGTGCTCAATTAGATAAAGAGCTTGGGGAAGCTTTAGAGGAGGTAGGTGGTAATTTAATAGATATTAAAAACTATGGGGAAAATGATATAACAGATGATCAAAACTCTGCTCCAATAATAAAGATTGTAAATATGATACTAGATTATGGTATTAAAAATAAAGCATCTGACGTTCATATAGAGCCAAGAGAAAAGAAAGTTATAGTAAGGTTTAGAATTAGAGGTATTCTTTATGAAAAATTATCTATTCCTAGACAATTACTTCCATCTATAATTACAAGAATTAAGATACTATCAGGAGCTAAAATTGATGAACATAGAATTCCTCAGGATGGTAGATTCCAAGCTAAAAGCCAAGAGCGAATAATTGACTTAAGAGTTTCCATAATGCCAAGTATTTATGGAGAAAAGGTTGTAATGAGGCTTTTAGAGAAAACTCAAGGTATTATGAGTTTAGAAGAATTAGGTCTTAGTGGACTTTCACTTCAAAGGCTTAAAGAATCATTAAAAAAGACCCAGGGTATTATTTTAGTTACAGGTCCAACAGGTAGTGGTAAAACTCAAACATTAGCTAGTTGTCAAAAGATATTAAATTCACCTGATGTAAATATATTAACTCTTGAGGATCCAGTAGAAATTAGAATAGATGGAGTAACTCAAGTGCAAGTAAATCCTGAAGTTGGATTAACATTTGCAACTGGATTAAGATCATTTTTAAGACAAGACCCAGATATAATAATGGTTGGAGAAATTAGAGACTCTGAAACTGCAAGTTTAGCTGTGCAATCTGCTCTTGTTGGTAGATTAGTTCTTTCTACAGTTCATACAAATAGTGCTGCAGGAGCCTTTGTTAGATTAATGGATATGGGTGTAGAATCATTTCTTCTCTCCTCAACTGTAAATTTACTTTTAGGTCAAAGACTTGTAAGGGTTTTATGTGAGTGTAAAGAATCATACTCTGCTCCTAAAGAAATAGTTGATGAATTACATAGTGAATTAGATTTATTAGGAGAATTTAAAATATTTGATGAAAATAATAAAGAGATTTTGACTTTTAACAAAGACTCTAATAATATAACTTTGTACAAACCTGTTGGTTGTCCGAAATGTGGAGGATCTGGTTATACTACTAGAACTGGAATATTTGAAGCTTTGAAGATGTCCGAAAGTATAGCAGCTTCAATATTAAAAAAAGGAACAATTGCAGATATTCAAGAGATAGCAATTAGAGAAGGTATGGTAAGAATGGTTCAAGATGGATATATTAAAGCTATACAAGGAATAACAACCATTGAAGAGATATTAAGAGTTAAGAATGAATAATTATTAAATACTTTTATGAATCTACTAAGTTCAAATAATACAACTCAACCTAATAATGCAGGGCAAGCTGCTACTCCACTTAATAGCGCTATTACTCAAGATGGTTTAAGCGTAGAAAATCCAAATGAGGTAGCATCTAATCAAAATGTAGATTCATTAAATCAACAAAGTATTCAATTTACTACTTCAAATAATGATACTTTTAATGAGGATTATCCAAAGAAATTAGAAGTTAGTCACCCATTAAGTGTTAAATCTAGTAATACTGGTGTTAAAGAATTTAGCCAATACAATAATGTGGTAAGTGATAATGAAATAAATAATACCCCTACTGTTCAAGGAAATAATATAAATAATTTAAATTTAGAAGATTCTAATTTGAATGTTAAAGAATATAGCTTAAACGAGATTTTAGCTAAAGCAATTGAGTTAAAAGCTTCAGATGTACATCTAACAGTTGGGTATAGGGTCACTTATAGAGTAAATGGAGGTTTAAAAAGTATTAATTCCCCAGTATTAAATGTTGAAAACTTAGTTACATATTCCAAAGAGATAATAAGTAATAGAAAAGATGTAAAGTTAGATGATATTTATGAATTAGATTTAACATATGTATTAAATAAAAGAAGATTTAGAGTTAATTTATTTAGACAGATGGGGCAATACTCTATTTCATTAAGAGTAATAAGTGAAGAGATATTAACTGCAGAATCTCTAGGCTTACCACCAGTTATTAACTCTATAGTAAACTATCCAAATGGATTAGTACTAGTTACAGGGCCAACAGGTAGCGGTAAATCAACTACTATTGCATCATTATTAAACTTAGTAAATTTAACAAGATCTCAACATATAATTACTTTAGAAGATCCTATTGAATTTGTTTTACCAAAAGCAATTTCTTTAATTGATCAAAGAGAATTTGGAACAGATTTCCAATCTTGGGATAAAGCAATAAGAGCTGTATTAAGACAAGATCCAAATATTGTATTAGTTGGAGAATTAAGAGATTTAGAAAGTATTGAGGCTGCTCTTCAGGTTGCAGAGACAGGACACTTGGTATTTGGTACATTACATACTAATAGTGCATCTCAATCAATAGATAGAATAATTGATGTATTTCCAGCTGAAAAACAAGATCAGATTAGAGTTCAGTTAGCATCTGTTTTAAGAGCTGTAATATCTCAAAGACTGGTTAATGTTCATAGTGGAAGTAGAATTCCTGCAATTGAATTAATTTTAGCTAATGTTGCTATAGCTAATGCTATTAGAGAAAACAAAGTATATACAATTGATAATATTATCCAAACTAGTACAGAAGATGGAATGATTTCAATGGAGAAATCTTTAGTTGCTTTAGTAAAAGAAGGTCAAATTTCAATTGAACAAGCAAAGTCATTAAGTTTAAGGGGAGCTGAAATAGATTTATTATTAACTAAATAAAATGGCTGTATTCTCTTTTAAAGTAATTGATAAATTAGGTAAAAAACTCTCAGGTGAAAGAGAAGCTGAAACTTCAGATGAGATAATAAAATCTCTTTATGAGAAGGGTTATACAATAATTAGTGTTGATGAGAAGTTAAGTTTTCAGTTCTCTAAAATATTATCCGGTGATATTGGAGGAGTTCCACTAAAAGAAAAGTTAATGATTGCTAAACAATTATCAACTATGATCTCTGCAGGTATTCCAATTATTCAAGCAATAGATATTTTAGTTCAACAAACTGAAAAACAATCATTAAGATCTCAATTACAAGCAGTTTATAAAAGTATAGAGGCAGGTACTTCTCTTTCAAATGCATTTAAAAAACAGAAAGGAATATTTAATGACATCCATATTAATTTAATGGCGGCAGGAGAAAAAAGTGCAAATTTAAATGAAATGCTTAATAGAATTGCTGAAGATTTAGAAAAAAGTAAAAATTTAAGAGGAAAAATTACTGGAGCCCTAATATACCCTGCAATTATATTTATAGTTTTAATACTAGTATTCGTACTTATGGTAACAACCATGATTCCTCAAGTTAAAGAATTATATGCTAGTTTAGGTAAAGATGAATTGCCATTTATAACAGAGTTCCTTTTATCTATTGGTAATGTGTTTACAAATCCGTTAAATATAACAATACTTGTCATAGTTTTAATTGCATTATTTGCTCTATATAAATATTTATTAGGAACAGAAAATGGAAGAAGAGGTATTGATAGATTTAAATTAAAAGTTCCAATCTTTGGTCAATTAATATCAAAATATGAAATAGCACAATTTTGTAGAATAATGGCAATGCTTCTTAAAAGTGGAGTTCCAATTATAGATTCTATTAATATCGTTGCTAACTCTAGTGATAATAAAATATTTAAAGATATTCTTTTAAAATCAATTGATGAAGTTACTAAAGGTACTCCTCTATCTGCAGGAATGGCTAAATTAAATGAAGAGAATGCATTCCCAACTATTTTAATTAAAATTATGGCATCAGGTGAAGAGGCAGGTAAATTAGATCAAATTTTAGAAGATATGGGTAAATACTATGAATCAGAATTAGAACAACTTAGTAATAACCTTAGTAAACTAATTGAACCATTAATTATGGTTCTAGCAGGAGGTATGGTTGCTTTCTTAGCTATCTCAGTCTATCTACCAATCTTTCAAGTTGGAGAGTTAGTTGGCTAATATTTCCTTATTGACAAGCCTTTATTTACCCTCTATTATATTCAAATATGCAAGTAATAAGTGTTATTCCTTGCACTGTATTGGCTAGTCTAATATTTTATTTTTTATTTGTTTAGACCTATGAATAATGGTCAAAAAAAACTAAAAGCTTTCACTCTTTTAGAACTTATAGTTGCTATGGCAATCATAGCTGTACTTGTAGGTTTGAGTGTTATCGGAATTACTACAGTACAAAGATCTAGTAGAGATACTGAAAGATTAGCTGCATTAGAAGCAATCAATCTTGAGGTTGAGGCATGGTATGGTAACAATGGTTCATATCCATCTTCAATAGTGTTTGATAATGCTGCAGATACTGTTGCAGTAGGAGGAACAGTAATTGCTGGAGGAAGAGCTGTAACTCTACCAAAAGGAGTAGCTTCTGCAATTAATACTGCCTTAACAGCTACTTCTAGTACAGAAACTGACTATTGTTATACAACAACAGCAGGAACTGCATACAGTTTAGGAGTAAGATTAGAAGGAACTTCAGGAAGGTGGTTTGGAACTGCAGCTAACTGTGCTCTATAATGTTTTAAAAAAGAGATTAAAACCTCATCTTCAAAAGATGAGGTTTTTTTTGCTATCATTACAAGTAAATTAAATACATATGGGAATCTTTGTTTTAATCAGTTTAACAGTATTAAATATATTTATTAGTAGATATCTTTATATACTTATACTTAGAGATGATATTACTTTTCAAATTTCACGAAAAAATATACTACCCCTTTTTAAACTACTCTCCCCAATCCTTGTGAAAAAAAGAGCTTATCAAAGAACTTTAAATTATAAATATATTCTTGTAGAGTTAATAACAATCTTAAATTCTATACTTCTCTATTTTGCGCTATTAAACTTAAGTTTACTTACAATACTCTTCTTGTTTATTAGTTTTTATATACTGAGCTTTTTATTAACTCACGACATTATATATTTTGAAATACCATCTCAAACAACAAGAGTATTAGTTATATTAGCTATTTTAATTAACATTCTTGTAATATTTATTGGTCAAACACAGGAGTTATTTCTTAAACTTGGAACAATAGATAACTTAATAACTGGAGTAATTACTGGTTTAATATTTTATTTAATTGTAAAGCTAACAAAAGAGAAAGGGATGGGAACTGGAGACATATACCTATTTATGTTTATAGGGCTTGTATTTGGTTGGAAACTAACATTAATTTCAATAACCTCTACTCTATTAATAGCATCAATTAGTGGAATAATATTTACTGTCTTTAATAAAAAATTAAAAAATATTTTAATACCACTAGTTCCATTTATAACTATTGGATTTTTAATAACATTAGCATTTGGAAATGATATATCACAAACTTTATTCCCATTTTTATAATTGTATTACCTAAGCTATTTATTTATACTAATATATTAAGATATATGTATGAAAAATATGTTAAAGGGCTATACTCTGTTAGAATTAATAATTGTAATGTCAATAATTGCAATAATTACTCTATTAGGCGTATCAGGCTTTGTAAGTTATAGAAGTTATGTTCAACTAGAAAGTGCTTATTCAGATTTTGTAACTGGATTAAAGCTTCAAAGAAATAAAGCCCTAAACTCTGTATCATATAATCATCCAGATTCAGTAAGCTTAACCGTAGATGTTCCCGATTTTTATGCAGTTAATATGACAAATTCTAGCTTTAAATTCTATTACTGCAATAAAATAGGTTCAAGTAATTATGCAATATGTAAGGAAGATTTAAATAGTAAAGCGTTGGTATTACCTAATACAATTCAGTTTCAACCGCAAGATTGTGAAATAATTGCATTTCAGCGAGGAACAGGTGATATTTATCATATTGATAAGTCTGCAATAGATACTGAATCTGGAGTTTTTGAAGATACTCCATCAAACATTACATGTAGTGCAAATATAACTAATCTTTCAAATATTTTTATAAAATCAATTACTTTTGACTATGATAATGAAACATTCAAATAAAAAATTAAAAGCATTAAGTCTTTTAGAAGTCTTAATTACTCTCTTTATAATCTCAATAAGTATGGTTGCTGCATTAAATGTAGTAATTAGATCAGGTACATTAATTAAAGATAATGAGATACAAGATACTGTTAATGATTTAGTATTACAAACTTACGAGTTAATACGTTCTTCTGATTTACTTGCAGTATCAGGAACGAATGTAATGACTGATTTAAATGTAGTTAATTCAGTTACAAGTTTTAGAGTTAGATATCAAAATAATCCAATAAGAGGATATTTAGAAAAAACAACCCAGCCTTTTACATCTTGTGATTTAAATAGTGAATATAACTATCAGTTACCACCTAACCTTGGATCTAACCTCGCCTACCCTGTTTGTTTAAAGGTAGATATTGAAAAATTAGATACAGTTAGGTATGAAGTAACTATAAGTGTAAGATATTCAACAACTACTAATCCAGCGAACTTAGATACATATGTTTTAACTAGATTTGGTGAATTTATTGAAATATAAAAAATATGAAAAAAAAGAATAAAAAACTAAAGGCTTTTTCACTTTTAGAAGTAATTGTAAGTTTATCTATAATGGGTATTTCTACTGTTTTAATGATGAACTTTTTGGTTATTAGTTTAAGAGTATCATCAATTTCAATTGCTAGAAGTTTTGTAAGAGAAGAACTTTCAAATTTAAATACATTAATATCAAAAGATATGAGAGCTTCAGAATTACCTCCCCTATGTGATTTTGAGGTAGAAAATGAATGTATATTAACTATTGACTCAAAAAAAATTAAATGGAGTTTATGTGATGATGATAACAATAGGGTTTGTAAATATGAATTAAATACAGTTACTAGTGCTTATGTAAATAAATTTAAAACATCTGATAGTATATTAATTAACTACTTTAGATTTGATAGAGGCTTTTCAGAATTAAATTCACCTACATCAGGTCAAATTTCAAATAACAGTATAGTTTTAACAATATCAGCAGGATTTAACTCAAATATTGGTGTTGATAATGTAATTAGACAATCATCTTTTTCTCTAAGGAATTATACGGTAAACTAATAAAGGTAATTAATATAAATGAATAAAAAGTATAAAGCACAAATAATGTTAATAACTCTTATTGTACTAACAATTCTTAGTATAGTTACTGTTACAGCTATTGTTTTAAATTCACGAGATGTGGCTGAAGTTGTTGTAAATAAAAAATATGATGAGATATACTCTGCTAGCGAAAATAAGGTATTAGAATTAGTTAATATTTACGGTACTTATGAGTCAACTTTAGCATCTCTCGGAGGAGATCAGAATTGTATTGGTTTAGATTCAAATACATTTAGTTGTAATTTCGAACTTGAAAGCACTAACTTTAACATTGAATCAGATGTAAGCGTTAGTGACGAAAAAGATATTGTTGACTATAAAGTATTTAAAGATAGATCAATTGAGCTTAAATTAAATGGCTACAGAGGTGATTTGGACATATATTGGGACAAGCCTGGGCAACCGATATCTTCACAAGCCTCTTTAGAATTTGTTTTAATATATAGAGACTCAGGTGGTAATTATAAAGCAGTTATTGATATATTTAATGGTGTAGGAGTATATGACTCTACTCCAATTCACAGATTTACTTTTAGTGAAAACCCTGTATACAGCAGTAATACTACTACCGCGAGAAGAATTTCTTTTGTTGGAGCAATATCTGCAACTGATACTCCTATACTTTTATCAATAACACCTAGAATGAATAACCTAGACGATAGTGTTGATATTACAATTATTCCAACAATTGCAGGAACATACCCTGATCAGATAAGAAAATTCGAGTCTAAGGCATATGATCCATTAGATGGAGAAACTCCTGTAGTTAATCTGATTACTCAGATTCCACTCTATCCTCAAACCTTAGGTTTGTTTGATTATTTATTATTAAGTGAAGGAGATATAACTATTAATTAAAATATATGGCTAAAATACCAGATTTCTTTGCATTAAATTTAGGACAACAATCTATTAAGCTAGCTCAGATAAAGCAGGTTAATGGGAAGTTTAGATTAGTAAATATGTATTCACAGCCAACTCAAGATGGCTTACTAGAGAATGAATCTGAGATAGGTTCTCAAAATCTTGCAAAAGAGATTTCTAATATTGTAAAGATTAATAATTTAGAAACAAAAAATTGCGTTATTTCAGTTCCTGAAGTATCGGTATTCTCTAGGCTATTAAGCCTTCCTGTTGTTGAGGACTCTGAAGTTAATAATACAATTCACTATGCTCTTAAGCCTCTTGTCCCAGTACCATTAGAAAATTTAAATATATCTTTTGTCGATATAGATAGAAGAAAAACAGGATCAAGTGAAGTTGTAGACTGGTATGTAGTAGCAGCTCCTAAGAGCTTAATAGATAGAATGCAATTAGTTGCAGATTTAGCAGGCTTGAACTTATTAGCTGTAGAAACAGAAGCTCTGGCTATTGCTAGGACAATCTCTTTAAACTACCCTGCTATACAAGGGAACGATATTATGATTCTGGACATCGGTGCTGAATCAACGAATTTAATACTTTCAAGAAATGGAGTTGTAATATTTTCTCAAAACATTGGAGTTGGTTCTAATTCTCTAACTAAAGTTATAGCTGCAGATTTTGGGTTAGATAATATTCAAGCTGAACGATATAAAAGAAGCTATGGGCTAGATTCATCTAAAGCAGAAGGAAAGATACTTAAATCTGTAGATCCTTTAATGCAAATTGTTTTAAGTGAGATTAATAGAACGCTAATATATTACAAAGATAAGATAGGTGGGAATGGTATTAATGCTCTTTATTTAACTGGTGGAGGTTCCGCAATGCCTGGAATTAGTGAATATATGACTAATAAATTAAAAATTAAAACTGAGGTATCAAATCCATTTATTAATTTAGAAATTGATCCAAAATTAACTGAAGCATTAAAAAGTGTAAGTCCAAACTCATTTAATGTATCTATTGGACTAGCACTTAAGGGATTTATATGAAAAAAGAAAGACTATTTAAATTTAACTTAATTCCTCCTAAATCAAACGAGGAAATAGAAACTGAGGAAGAGAGAGATAGTTCTCTAGTCTCTGCTCTAGTTTTAATACTCTTTACAGTAATTATCTATGCCCTTTTTGTAATAGGTAAAGTAATCTTAATTGATACAAGAATAATTACTTTTGAAAATAGTATACAATCTATTAATCAAAATATATCAAACTATCAATCAGTTAAAGCCCTAAATGGAGAGATATTTACTAAATCAAATGCTCTAGCTCCAATAATTGAACAAGATATTAAATTAAATAGACTAATTGAAGTTTCAAATAAGTTGAAGGAGAATATACCTAATGCAGTAATTAGTTCATATGCAAGAGAAGTTGATGGAACCTTTGTAATAAGTTTAGTAATGAGTAGTTATGAAGATATTTATACATTAATTGATAATTCTAAAACAATTGAAAATTTAGAGGATCTATTTGTTAGACAACTTAACAGATCAATAGGAAGTTCTAGATATCAAACACAGGTTGAGTTTATTTTAACTAATTAATAATGAAAAAGGATAAATTACAAAATACAACTAAATTAAAAGAAGCCAGTAAATTTATAAGGATGTATGTTGCACCTTTAGTTACAGTAGTTTTGTTCCTATTTATTTTAATCTTTTTATTAATTCCTAAAGTATCTGAAATATTTAATGGATTAGATACTATCTCCACTTTAAGTAGTGAAAGTAAGGAGTTGGAATCAAGACTTGCTACTCTTACAGATTTAGCAAACAAAAGTAATTTATTAGTTGCGGAACTTCAAATTATTAATGAAACTGCTACAACTGGGAACACTGAAGTTGTTAAATTTAGAGATACTATTACAGATTTATGTAATCAAAATAATATTAGAATAGTTTCTCAGTCTCTTAGTGAAGCAGACATTATAGATTCAGAAACACTTAATATTAATAAAGGTTTAGTTTTACAAGAAATACCTTTTAATTTTGAAATTAATGGTAATTATCAAAATATTTTAAATTTTATAGAGGATTTAAGTGCTCTAGAAGAATTTATTATTGTTAGAGAGATGAGTTTAAGTGGTGCCGATACACAACTTGGAACAGTAGAATCAACAATGAAATTAACTATAGATAAGTATCAATTTATAGTAAGGGATATAGATATTATGCAAGCAACCTATTTATCTGTACCTGAGACTGCAGAAATTAATCAGAAAGTATTAGAATATATTGATACTAGAGTTAATTAAGAAGCTTTACTCTCTTCTAACTTCTTAGCTCTTTCTAAAGATTTTTTACCTGGTTTATTTGTAAAAACCTTTTTTTCGCTTTTCTTAACCTTAATAACTCCAGTTTTTATTAAGTAGTTTCTTACTCTATCTGAAGGTTGAGCTCCTACTGATAACCAGTAATTTACTCTATCCATGTCTAGTGTCCATTCTTTTTTATGAGGTGAGAAGTTACCTATTTGTTCAATAGCATATGAATCTCTTTTTTCTCTAGCATTAGTAATTACAACTCTATAATGAGCTAAATTCTTTCTACCAACTCTTGTTAATCTAATTCTTACCATATATAAATATATTTAACGCTTTGAATTCTAGCATAAAGCCTTAATAATTAACAGATTTAAACAACTAATTTTTTAACATTACTCCAATTTTCTAATGCAACAGCTGCAGCCTTTTGTTCGGCATCTTGCTTACTTCTACCCTCACCTTGAGAAATTAATTTATCATTTAAATATGCTCCCATTACAAAAACCTTTTCATGATCAGGTCCATTCTCTGAAATTACTTTATATCCTGGAGTAATTCTAAACTCTTCTTGAGAAATCTCTTGAAGTTTTGATTTAGAATCTATGTAACTCTTTTTACTTATAACCTCCTCTATTTTATAACAAACATTTTTAACAATAAATTCCTCAGCTTTACTAAACCCACTATCCATATAAATTGCTCCAATTATACTTTCAAAAGTATCAGCTAGAATATATTGTCTAAATCTACCTCCACTTGATTCCTCTCCTTTACTCATTAAGATAAAAGAACCAATATTTAATCTAATTGATTCACTAGCTAAACTCTCTGTTTTAACAACAGCAGCTCTAAAACTAGTTAAGTCTCCCTCTGAGTATTCACTAAAGTTTTTAAATAGATAATCTGTTACTACAAATTCAAGTATTGCGTCCCCAAGAAACTCTAATCTTTCATTATTTCTTTTAAGGTTACTCTCATTAATATATGACCTATGAGTAAGAGACTCGATAAGAATATCTTGATTCTTAAAAACATAATCAATAGTTTTTTCTAATACTTTTAAATCCATAATATATTAGTTTAACAAAGAATTATCTTCAAATATTTTACCTAATACTCCATTTATAAATGAACTATTTGGTACACTAGATAAAACTTTATCTAGTTCAATAGCTTCATTTATAGAAACCTTAGGAGGTGTAATTTTACCTACAAATCCTTCCCATAATCCAACTCTTAATATTATTAAATTTATTGGATTTAATTGATCTATACTCCATTGAGGAGCTGTTTTAGTAATTATTCTATCTATTTCAGTTTGATCCTTTTCAACTCCATTTACAATAGCTACGTATAGCTTTTTATCAAATTTGTCTTCATCTACAATCTCTAAAAGAGTTTGTGGTTCGAAAACAGTTGAATCTATATTCGTTCTTTCTGCAAAAAGTCGTGAGAATAAATACTGTATTGCTAACAATCTAGCAATTCTTCTAGGATCTGTTTTAGTGTCTGATTGCATATTAGATATACTTTCTTCCTTTATACTCAGGATTATTTTTAGTCACCATATGAGATGGTGAGAACTTTTTAATACCCTTTACTTCAGCTACTAGGTTTCCGCCTAATTTTTTAATTTTTCTAGCCTTAGTTAGTAAAACATCATATCTATTTGATGCTCTTGTACTTCTTTTTTTAGAAGCTGATCTTCTGTGTTTTGGTGTTGCTGCCATTTCTATTTATTAAACTGATGTAGATTTTATCATATTTCACCTCTCTTCTGAAGGAAATAAATAGTATTTGTCCCGATAATCCTTTTTTCTAAAATATTAAACCCTTCAAGTAATTCATCTAACTTATCCTTTGAAAATGCTTTTAATACTACAACTGTACCATTATTTAAAATTGAAAGTATTTTTTTAAAATTAAGGTTTTTAACTAGTTTAAATGGGGGGTCAATAAAAATAATATCAAAACTAATTGTATTCTGATCTAAAAACTTTTTGTAGTCTCCTTTAAATAATGTAGATTTATCTATTGCACCTAAGCTTTTGATGTTTTCTTTAAGTAGGAGATAAGTTTCTTCATCCTTTTCAACAAAGTATGCCTCCCTAGCACCTCTACTTAATGCTTCAAGACCTAAGTTACCACTTCCTGCAAAAAGATCTAAAACAAGTGAATCTAGCACGATTTCGCTTAAAATATTAAAAATTGTATGTTTAACTCTTTCGGTCACAGGTCTAGTTGTATCAGAAACAAGTAATTTTTTATTTTTATACAATCCTGTAGTTATTCTTAATTTATTCATTTGTTTTACTTAATACTAAATAGTATAAAACTATTCCTACTGTTGTTGAAACATTTAATGAGTTTTTAGAACCCTTCATTGGAATCTCAACTACCATGTCACTATTATTTAATGACTCAGGAGATACTCCCGTGATTTCGTTACCAAAAACTAGACACACATCACTTTTAAATTCTGCATTATTAATTTCTTTAGATTTATCACTTTGTTCAATAGACACAATCTGATAGCCCAATTCTTTAGCAAATTTAATAGCATCTAGCGTTTTACTAAAATACTTTGTATTAACGTAATTCTCTGCTCCTAACGCAGTTTTGATTATCTTTTTATGATCAATATTTGGAGTAATACCACATAGATATACTTCAACAGCCCCTGCTCCATCACAGGTTCTTAATATTGCTCCAACATTATGAGCAGAACGTATATTATCTAGTATTACAATGATATTCATACTATAGGATTATAGCTTAGTAAACTCATTCAAACAACTCAATACCCTTTACACCATTGGAATATAGTTGATGAGCGAAATCCTTGCTTTTAGATATTAAATCATGATCACTAAGGGTCGCAATCTTTAAATATGGAACTCCACTTTGTTTAAATCCATATATCTCTCCAGGCCCTCTATTATTTAAATCAAACTCGGATAACTCAAACCCATCATCGTTCTCACTAAAGAACTTTAATCTATTTAATTTATCTTTAGATATATCTTTATCAAAAAATACTAAGCAATAGCTTTGTTTATCGCCTCTACCCACCCTACCCCTTATTTGATGAAGTTGAGCTAATCCAAATCTCTCTGCATTCTCAATTAAAATTATTGTTGCATTTTTTACATCAATTCCAACTTCAATTACAGATGTTGAAATTAATACATCAATCTCTTTGTTATTAAACTTTTCTAAAATTTCTATCTTATCCTTTTCTTTAATTCTTCCATGAAGTAGACCAATATTAATATTTTTAAAACGAGCATCCTTTGTGATATTTTCAAATAATTCCTCACTACTCTGTGCATTTACCTTCTCAGATATATCTATTAGAGGACATATCCAATAAACTTGATCTCCATTTTTAACCTTTTCTATAACCCAATTTATGGAATCTTCCCTTTTTTCATCTGGTACTATATATGTAATTATAGGGAGTCTCCCAAGTGGTTTCTCTTTTAATTGAAATATCGTTATATCTTGAAAAATTAATTGAGCTAGTGTTCTAGGGATTGGTGTTGCACTCATATTTATAAAGTGAGGGAATACCATATTATTTACTTTCTTCTTACCTATAACACCCTTATTCTTTAAAGTCTTTTTGCTTCTAGCCTCCTTCTCTTTGTTAATACTATTGCCCTCTAATATAACTTCAATTGGTTTAAGTAATGATTCTCTCTGAGATACTCCAAATCTATGTTGCTCATCAACTACAATTAATCCAAGATTTTTAATTAAATTGGATTGCCTTGAAAGTATTGCTGAAGTACCAATTAATATGTCACTAAAGCTATTCCCTCTATCTTGTTTAGTATCCTTAATTACTAAATCAATTGATACCTCTCTTTCATCTATATATTTTTTAAAAGTTTCAAAGTGTTGTTTAGCTAAAATTGTTGTAGGTGCAAGTATTACACTTTGATAACCTTGTTTAGCTAAAAGATAAGAAATTATAATAATTAGTATTGTTTTTCCACTACCAACATCTCCTTCAATTAGAGAATTTAATGGAGTTGATAAACTAAGTTGTTCAATTATCTCTTTAATAATCTTTTTTTGATCAAGAGTTAACTTAAAAGGTATTTTATCTAATATTTTCTTTAAATCTTTAGTTAAAGTATTACTATTTAAGCTTATAGATTTATAATCTTTTAAACTTTCTTTATTTACTAAAAGCTTTAACTGTATATTAATTAGCTCAATTAAAGATAGATTTCTAATAGACCTATTTAAATTCTCAAAATTATCAGGAAAATGTATTGTTTTAAGCGAGTTCGCTACATCAAATTCACTTAAGAAACTTTGAAATTCTACAAAGTTTATTGCATTGATTAAATCCTTTATACGATTTCTTAACCATTTCTTACTTAACCCTTCAGTTGAAAAATATTCTGGAGTTATTATTCCTAAATGATTACTTTCTCTATTCTCTTTAATAATGTCATAGTTCTCAGGATAAAAAATATTCTTTTTTCCCTTTAACCTTATCTTCCCATTAAATATATATTTATTACCTTCAATTAAAGCATTAGATAAATATGTTTGATTAAAAAACATTGCATTTATTTCTCCAGATTCATCAATTAATTTTAAACTTTGAATACTTCTACCCCCTCTAATAAAAGCACTTTTAAAAGATTTAACTTGTGCCCTAATTTGATATTTAATTGAATATTCCCTTGAAGTTAAAAGCTCTGAAATATTGATAAAGGCTGTATTATCAATATATCTATATGGAAAATATGTAAGTAAGTCTTTAATAGTAACAATACATAGATTTGATAAGAGCTGTGAGTATTTATCATCAATATATTTAAGAGCTTTTATATCGTCAGTTAGTTTATACATAACTAATTTTAATTTATGTATACCAATTTTTAAATGAGGAATTAGTTAAATGCAATATTTAATAGTAAGGCAAGTGGAGATGCTATTAAACTAAAAAGGATTAAAATTAAAAGTATCCACCAAATAAAGTTATGCTTTATCTTAAATCTCTTTCTTAAATTTAATCTCATCTTCTTCTATCTTTAAAAACTAGTAAATCTTTATGTGTTTCTAT